>DATEKX010000538.1:0-2789 GCA_035277165.1 Blastocatellia bacterium
TTGAGGCGTTCTTCGGCAATGGCAGCTACGACCTGACCGTCTTTAACAACGGCGGCAGAGGAAATAAAAAGGTCGTGAGCGAGACCAATTGTTATCATGCAAATCTCCTTTCAATTAGAAGAAACATGTTCACCACAGAGGACGCAGAGATTACGCAGAGAGTAGCTTTACTCTGCGCTCCCTCTGCGTTCTCTGCGCCTCTGCGATGAACTCTCTGTAGTTCCCATAAAATTGCTTTGCGTTGCGTGGCCTTCCTGACTGATGCCCTCTCGTCTTATGACCTTCCACAATGTCAGCAAGAGAATTTTCAAATCAAGCTGCAACGAATAATGATCGGCATACCAGACATCCATTTCAAATCTTTGCTCCCAGCTTAACAGGTTGCGCCCGTTGATCTGCGCCCATCCGGTGATCCCCGGTTTGACTTCGTGGCGGCGCATCTGTTCCGTCGTGTATAGCTTCAGGTATTCGATCAACAAAGGGCGCGGCCCTGTCAGGCTCATATCTGCTTTGAGCACATTGATCAATTCAGGCAGTTCATCGAGGCTCGTGCTGCGCAAGAATTTGCCAAAGCCGGTCAACCGTTCGGCATCGGGAAGCGGGTTGCCCTGTGTGTCGCAGGCATCGGTCATAGTGCGAAACTTGAGCAAGGTGAAAGGCTCGCCAAGTCGTCCGGGGCGACGTTGCCGAAAAAAGACGGGAGCGCCCAGTTTGATCCGCACCAGTATCGCTAAAAGCACAAAAAGAGGCGAAAGCAGTACGAGCGCCGGAATTGTGAAACAGAGATCGAGCAATCGCTTTCCAAACGCGCGATACATTGGTTCTCGCTTAGAAATAAACTAACCGGCTATCGCTTCGTCTGCGCACTGACTACCTGCTCGAAGATCGAGAGCATTTGAGCTGCAAGTTTATTTCGGTCGAACGACTCTTCAGCAAGGCGGCGAGCATTGCGCCCGTATGTTTTGACAAGCTCCGGGTGGTCGCGCAAAAAAACGACCTGCTCGGCCAGATGCCCCGCATCATCAGGGCGCACGTATACGCCCGCTTCGTTCTGCTCAACTAATTCCCTCAACCATTCCGGTGAATTGACGATTGCCGGGCGGCCCGCTGCAAAAGTATCAAAGAGCTTGTTGGGCGAGCAGGTATAGAGAATCGGCACGTTCTTATAGATTGTCATACAAGCATCGCTCGCGGCTGCCAGCCGCGCGATAGCATTTTTATCCGGTATCGGATCGGAAAAAATTACGTTCGCCAGATTGTGACTGCGACAAAACGATTCCAGTTCATCACGGCGCTTGCCCTTGCCGTGCAGCACGAAGACTATTCCCTTCTCTCCGCGCTCGTCGAGCAAACGCGCAGCTTCAACAACCGGCCTGAGATCATTAGCCTCGCCCATTGCGCCAAAGTACGTGCAGACAAACTGCCCGTTTATGCCGAGGCGCGCACGAAACTCTTCTCCGTTTACTTCGGGAGAGAAAAGCTCCAGGTCTGATGCGTTAGGAATAACCGATACGCGTTCAGGCGGCACGCCAGCCGCTATGACGCCTTCGCGCATGCCGGGCGACAAGGCTATCACATGAGCAGAGTGGCGATAGATGGTGCGTTCCATCCATCGCGCAAATGCAATGATCGCCGGATTGCGCAACGCCCCGAGTTGTATAGGCGCTTCGGGCCAAAGGTCGCGCACTTCAAACACTAGCGGCACCTTGTGCCCTTTGCTTGCCACCAGCGCAGGGATGCCGATGGTCAGAGGAGTCGAAGTGGCGAAGACTATGTCGGGTCGCGCGAGTTTGCGCACAACTCGACTGCTGGCAAAAGCAAACTGAAAGAACGAACGAATGCGTGCAGAGTACCCCATCGCTGTTGCGCGCATGTAATCCAAATGACCAGCTTGCACTTCGACAACTTCGATGCCGTCTATCTGGCGGTGATTTACAGTACCGGAGCCGCGAGCAGAAGATGCGTCTGCGGCGGTAACCATGACCACCTCGTGGCCTTGCTTGACCATGTAGCGCGCAAACTCGTACGAGCGCGTGCCGCCGACTCCAGAGCGGGTTATGAAATACTGATGCAGATACATGATGCGCATAAGCTTACCAGTGCAAACCTTCGTATCCGGGATGGCCGGGGCGTGTTTGCTTGCCGACAAGGTCGAGCACTTTCTTTCCCTCTTCGAGCCAGCGGTCAAGCCGCGATTCTTCATTCAATGGATGGCCCATCACTATAACATCACAGCCGCTCAGATCATCGAGAGATGAAACAAGCAGTTTGGATAGATGAGGCAATCGCTGTTCAACATAAGTGAGATTGCCGCCGACCAATCGCGCGGCCTTCACATCCGTATCGCAAATAGAAAGTTTATGCCCTCGGCCTAACAATCGTTCGGCCAGTGTTACAAGCGGGCTTTCGCGCAGGTCATCCGTGCCGGGCTTGAACGCCAATCCCACAAAACCAATCATGGAAGGGCGATAGGATTCGACGCGGCGAAAGACTCGCTCGACCTGTTCGTGATTGCTGGGCATCACGCCTTCCAACAAAGGCAGATGCAGGTCGCTGTGCCGAGCCTGATACAACAAAGCCTGCACATCTTTGGGCAAGCAGGAGCCGCCAAAAGCAAAACCGGGGCGAAGATATGCAGGCGAGATATTCAACTGGCGGTCGGCGCAAAATATCTCCATCACCTCTCGGCCATCTATGTCGAGCGAACGACAAAAACGGCCTATTTCGTTGGCAAAAGCGATTCTGACTGCGTGGAAAGAGTTGTCGGCGTACTTGATCATTTCGGCCAC
>DATEKX010000539.1:0-3752 GCA_035277165.1 Blastocatellia bacterium
CTGCCTGATCGAACCAGATCATAGATGTTGTTGTAGAAAAGAAAATGACTGGCTTCGCCCGCATAGTATTTGCGCGCCATTCGCGCGGCCCACGCGGGCAACTGATCTATTTCGTCTAGCAAAAGTCTTGTTCGTGATGACATAGAAAATCAGAAGAGTAGAGGCTAATAATTTCATGTTTCAAATCTCAATTTGAGATTTGAAACATGAAATTATTGACCTCTGAATTATTGTCTTTGCGCAATTGGTGGCCGCGTGGGCTGTGATCCAGATCGCTCGGCGGCATCCAACTGGCTCAATATGGGGGCCGTTTCGTCTAATATCTCTCTCGTCAATTCGATTGAGGAGAGCAGTGAGTCGAAATCGAGCGATGAGATACTCTCAGACGTCGGCATCGTTATCACCTGATCGTTGACCAGATTGAAGAAGCTTTCTATGGATTGAAGCTGCGCCTGAATTCGTTTATTCGAGCGCTCGATATCGTTATAAGTCTGAAGCCGCTTCTGGAGGAATTCCAGATTGGTCTGGTATAGCCGCCGCGTTTCGTCGTCGGGAGCCGACGACATTGCGCGCTGCGTCTGTTGAATCTGATTCTGTATGACTGTGAGATTGCTCGGTATTGTGTGATTCTTGCGCCGCAGATAAGTATCTATAAAGTCAACATATCTCTCCCAAAGCAGGTCGAGCGTCTGAATCTGGTCGGGGATTGCCGAGAGCTTCGTTGACTTCTGATAGTTCTGATAAATCTGATTCTTCATCCATCGCAAGTATTCGACAGCCTCGCGATAGCGCGGGTCGAATTTTTTGATCATCTCTTCGCGGCGGCGGCCTCGGTCTGCAAGCTCTCGCTGTCTGGCGCGGCGGTCAACTATCCTGCGATACGAAGGCAGGTTGGGCACTGTCGTCAGATAAAGCGCCTCAGCCGCCACGCCGCCGCCAAGTATCCAGTAAGTCAGGAAGGTGGCCAGAAAGCTCGGATTGGTCAGAGCGAAAACTGCTAACGCGATAATGATGACCAGCCCCCAGATGTTGAGCGGCTCTTTAATCGCTTCTTTAACGTAGCTGACATTTTCAGGCATAACGATTAGCGGTCCGGGCAGGGACAAGCCCTGCCCCCTACAGTTAATTTATTCACGCACTTTCGCTCGGTCTGACGGGCCGAGAGATTTTTCCGAATCTCTTTCGATGCCGGGCGCTGCGGGAACAGAAGAAGCCGTGTTGGTTCCGACTCCCATCTGCTGCTTATAAGCCGACAGCGCATCTTCGACCTGCAGGTTGAGCGACTCGCGCTCGATGTCTTGAATCTGCGACTCTACTCCGCCCGTCGCCAAATCCATGCGCGCTTCGGCGGCGGCAGAACGTCGTTGAATGCGCTCGCGCATCTCGTCAAACGTGCCTGATTCGTCGCCGATGTGAAAGGAAGCCATCGCCTGCGAAAGCTGCTCCTGCATCTTGGCCGCGCGCGCTTCATTGACCAGTTGTTGAGCCTCGGCTGTGCGCTTCTTCATCTGGAGTATGTAATTATCCAGAAATTTCTTTGCCTGCGTACTTGCCGTGCGGGCCGATTCGAGTTGTGATTTGGCGCGATCAAGAGCCGTCTGCTTCTCTTGCATCGAAGTAATATAAAGTCGGGCGACATCATCACGCCCCTGTTTGATCGCCGCTTTGACTTTGTAATCCTGCTCTACTATTTCACGTTCCAGGATTTCTACTTCTCTCGAAAGCTTCTTCTCGGTCGCCATCACCTGAACGACGTTTTCGCGCATCTGCGGGACTTTGTCGTTCATGTCGCGAATGACCTGCTTGAGGATCAGCTCAGGGTCCTCAGCGCGTTCGATCATTCCGCCGAAAACAGAACGGAACAGCCGTTTAAGTCTATTCCACATTTCCCCTCCAATCTCACCACCTTCAAACCGTTGCGCTGCCGGAAGGCCTAAGCAGCTTGCGACTTCGCTCAATGGGGCGAGGCATATTAGATTTCGTCTTCAGTCTATCACAACAAACGAGAACCGAAAATTTAATATGTAGAATAAACGACTCCTTTCTGCAGCCTGCGATTTTCCGTACGTCGCAGCCTTCGAGCTTGTTCGCTGCGCGCTCAAGTTGCGCGCCCAACGTTGAATAGCTATAACAATAATGAAGATGTAAGATGAAGGCAAAAGGCAAAAGGTTGAGATAAAGTTTTCTATCATCTACCCTCTTGCCTTTTGCCTTTTGCCTTGTTTTGCTATGATTGCCGTCGCTTGAGCCTGGTAAAGGTAGATGCCAAGCAAGGAGCGATCAGAGTGAAACCGGAGCTTTCGAAATAATGCACACCCCTGTACGCATGGATGCGCTGGATATGGAAGAGGCGCAGATGTCGCCGGAAGAGATATTCGCGCTGGCGCGCCCCGACCTGGCGCTTGTCGAAGCTGAGTTCGACCGTCAAATCAACGGCGCGCCTCCGGTCGTCGCTTCCATAGGGCGCTATCTGCACGAGGGCGGCGGCAAGCGTGTGCGGCCTACGCTTCTACTGCTTGCAACCCGACTTCTCAACGATGAAGTAAATCAATCGGCCATTCGCATGGCAGCCGTCATGGAGATGCTTCACACGGCAACGCTCGTGCACGACGACATAATTGACGAGGCGTGCATGCGGCGCGGTCGCCCGTCGGCCAACGCTCACTGGGGCAACAACAAAACCGTGCTCATCGGCGACTGGCTCTACATGACGGCCTTCGACCTTTCCTTGCGCGAACGCAATTTCGACATACTTGACAGCATGACGCGGATGACGCGGATGATGGTCGAAGGCGAAATCATTCAACTCTCGCTCATAGGCAACAGCCAGATCAGCGAAGCCGAACACCTTGACATCGTTCAACGCAAAACGGCGCATATGTTCAGCGTGTGCGCAGAAGTCGGCGGCATCGTCGCAGGCGCAAACAGCGAAGAACGGCACGCGCTTGCTCATTACGGGCAATCCGTAGGCATCGCTTTTCAGTTGACTGATGACGTGCTCGATTTCGTTTCGACCGAAGCGAAACTCGGCAAGCCTGTTGCAAACGATCTGCGCGAAGGCAAGCTGACGCTCCCTTTGATTTACCTGATGGAAGAAGGCTCGAAAGAGCACCGCGAGATGATCGAAACAGTCATGCGCGAAGGCGGTTTCAAATCCGTTTGCCGCGAAGATGTGCTTGGCCTCATTCACGAACACGGCACGCTTGCTCGCGCGCGCGCCGAAGCGCAACGATACGCCGATGAAGCAATCGAATCGCTGTCGGTCTTTCCTAATTCGCCATATCGTCAAGCTCTTTTGAGCATACCCCGCTTCATTGTCGAACGCGAAATGTGATATTAGTATAGATGTCGGGGCCGTGTTGAAAAATTTCAAATTTGAGTTTTCAAATCTGAATTTTTTTTAACCGGCCCTTGACCACCTACTTCAATGATGTACTGCGATAGATGCAATATAGATTTTTCCGAAGGGCTGCGCTATTGCAAATGGTGCGGCCAGACGCTTGTCGAGCGAAAGCGTGTAACAAGCGAATTGAATGCGTGCCCGACCTGCCAGGCGACTGTCAAACCTTCGTGGGTCTTTTGCAAATCGTGCGGTGTGCGGCTCAACGAAGGCGCGGGCGAGCCTGCACAGCAGACAAGCGAACCGGCGCGCATTGTCGCACCTGAAACGGCCAGCACTTCGCTAATCGCGAAATGCTCGGCGTGCGGCGAAAAAGTTGACACGGGTTCGGTATACTGCAAAGGATGTGGCG
>DATEKX010000540.1:0-12360 GCA_035277165.1 Blastocatellia bacterium
AGCTTCTTGAAGTTCCTGTGGCAGAATAGCTCTCGTGCAGTTCTTTGCCAGTCTGAGCTTATCGACTGTCAAACCTGTTGTTCTTTGTAGAATGGTGTTCTCTAGATCGGCTAAATGTAAGTTGACCCTTTGCAGGTTAGCGCCCGTAAGATCCGCGTTTTTTAAATTCGCGTTCGCGAGCACAGCCCCTTCCAAATTGGCCCCTCGCAATTTCGCGCATTCCAGATTGGTGCCATTCAATAACGCGCCTTCCAGATGCGCCCCTTCCATGCCTGGCGGGCATATAAGGTCAGCGCCCCTAAGGTTGATTGATGATAATTTCAGCGGGTCTATTTCCCCGTCTTCCCATTTATATTTGCGCCATCCCAGACCTTTCAAGGCCACTTTAACATCACCCAAAATTACCGGCTGAACCTTGCTGCCCGTATTCAGCGCAGACCTCGATCTTATAAAAGCCGTTAATGTGACTATAACCCGTTTGTAAAAAGTACAGGAATGAGGATTAGCGGCAAATTCGCCTAGAACTTGTGCCGCGTTAGTTCGGATTGATTCCTCGTCGCTTTTTAATAGTTTAACAGCTGCATTGTATTGCTGTTCTCTGATTATATCTTTTACATATTGCCACGCAAAAGATAGGCCGACGATCAATGCTATCATCGCAATGATTTTCATTATCGTTAATACGGAATCAATTTTCGGCTTTGGCGGATCAGGAGGAACAATAATATATTGAATGAAGGTTTTGCCATCCTGCTCTACGATCTGTTGCTTCACCAGGGGCTTAGAAGGGTTGACCCCTTTTCGCACAAGCAGTTTCGGTCGTTCATCATTAGCCAAGCCTTCTATATGCAGGCTATTATTAGCTAACTCGAATGCCTTCTTTACGGAGACCCCGTGGGCGAGCCCCTGGTAGAAGCTCGCCGCAAAGACAATTGCGTCCTCATCGGCAATGACGTTTTGCACGCCGATGGTGTAATCGATGATCTTCGACAAACCTCCGGCCTGGCGTCTGGAATAACAGGCATTCAGAACAATAACGCGAATATTACCTTTAAGTATTTGGAACAACTCGATCAGCGCGGCTTTGCTCATCATCTGGGGGTTGCCGAACTTATCTTCCAGCATGATGCCTTCCGTTTTGCTGCCGTGGCCGCTGAAATGAACGATGTGCGGCTTGTGTCTGAGCAAGGCCCGCTGCAAGTCGTCAGGAGTCACTGCCCATTGCGAAACCAATTCAAACTGATCCCGCTCTGTGGCCATCAGAATTCGTTTTTCGATCTCGCGCAGCTCCTCATCCACTCGCACACGAGTGGAATCAATTGGGCTGGCGGCAAGAAAAAGTATCTTGATCTTTTCATTCATAGCAAAGACGATAAATTGTATTCCGGGCGGCTGATGAGCAAGGCTCCGCCTCGACGCGCATCCTGAGCAGCAATTCTCTTCTACATCACTATAGTGACACTGAAAGGAAGAAAATTTCGGGCGTGCTTCAAAAAAAATGACGGCTTAATTACAATTCGTTAAGGTGAAGGTTATCCAATGGGCTTAGGCCCATAATTACGGTCTGTTTTGCAACCGAACGAGCGCCTTTTCAATCCATCATCTTTTGTGAATTACCAATGATGAAGATTTCATTTTTCATTATTTCCCAACGCCGCTTGAACATACGTCAGAAACTGGGCTTCGGGTAAGGCACCGACAAATTCCACACTATCATTGATGACGATCTTGGGCACGCTGCTGACCATAAATCGCCGCGATAGGTCGGGGAATTCCGTTGCTTCGATCACGTCGGCTGTCACGCGCTCGCTCTCGATAGCCATCTGGTGGGCCAACCTGGCCGCTGGTGGGCAGTATGGTCAGCCAGGTGTTGTGAAGACTTTGATGTTTACGTCTTCGGTGAGCGAGGCCAAAAATTCGAGCGTCTCTTCTGAAAGGCCCGTCTCGCCCTTCGACATATCAACCAAGTCTGCGATCAAAGTTGAAAACTCGTAGCCTGCCGGTATGCCGAAATAGCGCACGTGCCCGCGCGATGCGCCTTTGAGTATAAAAGATGGAACGCGATCTATCTTGTAGCTGTCAGCTTCTTCTTTCGCTTCTTTGATGTCGTGAACAGTAAGCGACAGTTTGTCTGAAAGCGTAGTGACTTCCTTGAGCAGTTCTTCGGTCTGCTCGCACATTTCGCAGGGCTGTTGACCCGGAACAATGATGGGCGAAACGCGCTCTGTAAACATTACTATCTCGACATCGCCCGTAAGGTTATTCTCAAAGTGTTCGCGTATCTTTTGCTGATCGTCGTCTGGTATTAGTGGCATTAGATTCTCCTTATTCATCATCTACAAAAGCGTCTATCTTTTCGGCCAGCGAAAAGTCGCGCTCGGTTATGGCATTCGCCACATGCGTCCAGTTGCGCAGCGTCACTTCGTTATAGTGAATGATGATGTCCGGGTGATGATTGACCGACTCTGCAATATATGCGACCGCGTTCACAAAAAACATCGCGCGCAAAAAGTTTTTGAACTGGTATTTCTTCTCAATCCAGTTTTCGCCCTTCGACCACCCTCGAAGCCCGGTCAGCTTTTCATTTATCTCTTCGTCGTTGAGCTTCATCCTACGCCTCGCCCTCAGTGAGTCGGTATTCGCACAGATCCGCCGGGCATGGTTCCAAACCTGTGTTCAGTCACATCGTCTCGCGAGATCGAAACGGCGAAAGGCGGGCTGTCGAGACTCGCGTCTTCAAGGAACGTTTTGACTGTGATGTGCCGGTATCTGCCCTGACGACTTGCGATGACTGATTCGGCAGCGACTTTGACCTGCGGCGGAGTCGATGTTTTCGCAACCTTGATGATAACTGTAACGCCGCTGGTCGCCGGGTCTGAAGACTCAGACACAATCGAAAACGATTGCGCCTCGGCGCTCGTAGGCCGGGGCGCATCGCTGCAAGCAACGAGCGATATCAAAACAAAGGCGATGATCACAGCTTTAATCATTATCCAGCCTCCCCGCGCTATGATTATTGTGTTACCTGTGCAGGTGCCCGGTCAACCAATCAATTGCCTGCGCAAACAAAACCTGAAACCTTTCTGTCCGACCTGTCACTCACTCGACGTAGCAATATCTGAAAAAATTAAGAAGGAGCCCGTAAAGATATGATCAAGAAATTGTTCCGTCTTTCAGTTGTTTCAGCGATAATCGGCCTGGCTTTCGCAGCTACGGCTTCGGCTCAGGATTTCGAGAAGAGTTATCGCATCAGCGCTGGCGGCCAGGTCAGCGTTTCTAATATCTCAGGCGATGTCGTAGTGACCGGCTACGACGGCGACGCAATCGTTGTGCGAGGCATAAAGAAAGGGCGCGACAGCGACCGCATCGAGATCGAAGACAAAAGCACCGCAGGTCGAGTTAATGTAGGCGTGCGTTATCCCAAAGAGTGTAACTGCGATGCGAGCGTCAGATTTGAAGTCCGTGTGCCGCGTTCTGTCAGCTACAACTTCGAGGGCTTCTCTTCGGTGAGCGGCGATGTTGACGTGAGCGGCGTGACTGGCCGGTTGCGCGCTTCGGCTGTGAGCGGCGATGTGAGGGTTAAGAACGTCTCTGGCTCGGCGAACGTCAATTCCGTGAGCGGCGATGTCGAGGTTGAGGTTGATCGGCTCGACGGCTCCGACGACATGAAGTTTGCATCCGTGAGCGGCGATGTAGTTGTAAAAATGCCTTCTAGTCTTGATGCGGATGTTGACATTTCAAGCCTGAGCGGCTCGATCAAAACAGACTTTCCGATTGAAGTGCAGTCGGAACGACACGGCCCGCGCACTTATGCGCGAGGTCGGTTGGGAAGCGGGACGCGCCGTCTTAATATGTCCAGCGTTTCGGGCGACCTCAGCCTCAACCGCTTTTAGTCTCGGCTTGAAAACATCGAACCTGGTTGTCGCCAGACGCGTTGAGAATCTATTCTCAACGCGTCTGGCGACCGGCTTTTATTAAGCAAAAGAGCCTTCCTTGACAGCCCCACATGCAATCGGTTACATTTAAGTGTTCGATTATGAGAGAAATTCCTGATAGGAGCATGGACGTGAAGCCAGATATTCATCCAAAGTATGTGAACTCGACTGTGCACTGCGCGTGCGGCGAGACGTGGCCGACGCGCTCTACAAAACCTGAGATTCGTCTTGAAATTTGCTCGAACTGCCACCCGTTCTTCACGGGCAAGCAAAAGCTGATTGATACAGCCGGTCGCGTCGAGCGTTTCAACCGTAAGTACGGTCGCAAGACAACAACCGAAGCTTAACTTATCAACAACCGAATATTGGTTGCCGGGTCGCCGGTCGCCTCAACGGGTTGACTGCTCTCATTTGAAAGAGCGATGAGCCAATTGCGAGCGAAACATTAAGCGGCATCCGGCAGCCAATATTTTTTTGTCAGCAAAACCGTCGCGGTCGGGAGGCTGGTTATGAGAGAAGATCAAATCATAGTTGGCGGCCAAGCCGTCATCGAAGGCGTAATGATGCGCGCGCCACATTCTTATGCTGTCGCCGTGCGTCGCCCCGATGGGCAGATTGTCTCTAAGGGCGAGCGGCTTCCTGTGCTTTCCGAGAAGTACCCGATTTTGAAACTGCCGGTGCTTCGCGGTTCGGCTGTGCTGATTCATTCAATGATACTCGGCATCAAGGCGCTGAACTTTTCTGCCAACGTCGTCTTCCACGAAGGAGATGACGAATCAGTCATAGAAAAAGAAGCCGAGTTGCAGGCAGCAGCACTCACTTCCGGCATAGCAGCGACAGCGCCCGTGGCCGTTCAGACAAAGCCAGCCGTCAAAGAGAAAGCTGCAAAGAAGACTTCGACCGCAGCCGCAGCAGGCTCGATGATATTCGCGGTAATTTTCAACGTGATTCTGTTCATCGTGCTGCCGTTGCTACTCACGAATATGCTGTTCGTATATTTCGGCAATGGCACGATTGACGCGCATTCGGCGAGCGGCACGTGGTACGCAAACTCCTGGGCATGGATCAAAGCGGCGCTGCATCCAGTCCGCCCGTCCGTCTCTTTCAACATGGTTGACGGGCTGATACGCATGACGTTCTTTCTGATAATGATCACGAGCTTTTCACTGCTCAGAGACATTCGCCGCGTGTTCGAGTATCACGGCGCGGAGCACAAAGTAGTCTACACGTGGGAAGCGGGCGAAGAATTGACTGTTGAAAACGCGCGGCGCAAACGGCGTCAGCATCCGCGATGCGGCACCAGTTTTTTGATGGTAGTGATGCTTGTCTCAATCGTCGCATTTTCGATAGTAAAATTCGATTCGCTGTTTTTGAACTTCCTTGTGCGCGTGTTGTTGATGCCTGTTGTGGCCGGAGTCTCATACGAAATAATTCGAGCGTCGGCCAACAGCAGCGCGCAATGGTTCTTCTCGATCATCACGAGGCCCGGATTGTGGCTTCAAAACATCACGACCAAAGAGCCTGACGATTCGCAGTTGGAAGTAGCCATCTACGCGCTGAAAGAATCATTAAAACTCGAACCTTCTATAGAGCATGAGCCAGCGCCGCTGGCATGAGGTAATATGTTCGACAAACTGGATTCAATCGAAGAAAAGTACGAAGAGTTGACGCGAGCATTGAGCGACCCTGAAACGCTCACGGATCAGCAGAAGTATACTCGCATAGCAAAGCAGCACCGCGACCTTGAAGAAGTCGTAGCGAAATATCGCGAGTACAAGGCGCTGGTTCGCGGCATAACTGAAACCAAAGAGTTGCTCGACGCGGAAGACGATGCGGAAATGCTCCAGCTTGCGCGCACAGAGATGGCCGAACTCGAACAGCGTCGCGATACGGTAGAAGCCGAGTTGAAAGTGGCGCTTATCCCCAAAGACCCGAACGACGAAAAGAACGTCATACTGGAGATTCGAGCGGGCACGGGCGGCGACGAAGCTACGCTCTTTGCAGCCGAGATCATGCGAATGTACTCACGCTACGCCGAGCGACAGAAGTGGAAAGTGCAGGTGCTGGAAGCTTCCGAATCAGGCATAGGCGGACTCAAAGAGGCGATACTGCTGATCGAAGGCAACAGAGTTTATTCAAAGCTGAAGCACGAATCGGGCGTTCATCGTGTGCAGCGCGTCCCGCAAACCGAAGCGAGCGGTCGCATACACACTTCGGCTATAACGGTTGCCGTGCTGCCGGAAGCCGAAGAAGTTGATATTAAGATTGACCCGAAAGAATTGCGCATAGATACATTCTGTTCGTCAGGTCCGGGCGGCCAGTCGGTCAACACAACTTATTCAGCGGTTCGCATAACGCATTTGCCGACGAACACAGTGGTCTCGATGCAGGACGAAAAATCGCAGATCAAAAACCGCGAGAAAGCCATGCGAGTCCTGCGTTCGCGGTTGCTTGAAATAGAGCAGGAGAAGCAACACAATGCAATCGCCAGCGAGCGTCGCTCGCAGGTAGGCAGCGGTGACCGCTCGGAAAAGATTCGCACTTATAACTTCAAAGACAATCGCGTGACAGATCATCGCATAGGCTATACGGCGCACCAGCTAGACCTGTTTATGGAAGGCGACATTTCTGAATTGATTGACGCCCTTGTCGCGCATTACCAGGCCGAAAAGCTCAACGAAGCTGCTGCTTGATTTTGCAGATGTTTGGAGTACCGCCTTCAGGCGGAATGCTGTGAATCAAACGTCTTCGTACTCCAAACTATTCTGCCGATTATTCATCGCCCTGTAGTTGAGAAACTTTGCCTACCATCTCTGAGGCCATTGCCGAAGGCGCGCGCCAGCTTCAATCATCCAGTGTGGATGAAGCGCGGCGCACGGCTGGCGTGTTGCTTTGTCACGTGCTCGGCATTAATCGCACTCATTTGCTGACGAAATCAGATCAGCAGATTGAAGAACCTGATTATCAATCGTACCTGCAATTGATCGAGCGACGCGCTACGGGCGAGCCTTTGCAGTACATCGTTGGTCATCAGGAGTTTTACGGACTCGATTTTATCGTCACACCCGCCGTGCTCATTCCTCGCCCCGAAACGGAATTCCTCGTCGAGCAGATAATCAAGCTCTCCGGCGAATCGCACTTAATCGCGCCGCTCATAGTTGATGTGGGCACAGGGTCGGGGTGCATCGCTGTGGCGATTGCGACAAGCCGACCGAATGCGAAAATCATAGCGACCGATGTTTCAACTGCTGCGCTCGCAGTCGCGCAAAAGAACGCAGAGCGAAACAGCGTCGGGCAGCGTATAGAATTTCTCGAAGGCGATTTGTTAGAACCGCTCTACGGTCGCGAGCTTGAACTCTCGGTTGACATCCTCGCATCGAACCCGCCTTATGTCGAAGAAGGCAGGCCGGAACTGGTTCAACGCGAAGTGCGTGATTGGGAGCCGCACACGGCGCTTTTCGGCGGCGCAGACGGCTTGAATTTTTATCGTCGCCTGCTCGCAGACGGTTTGAAATATGTGAAGCCCGGCGGCTATCTTGTCTGCGAGATAGGATACACACAACTTGATGCCATAAGCGATATGATAGCCGGGCCATCGTGGGAGTTGATTGAAGCGACAAGCGACCTGCAAGGCATACCTCGCACGCTGACCGTGCGCAAGGTGTCAGGAAGCACGTGAGCTGTTCATTTTATACTGTCATCGGGAATTTCAATTTTGTAAGGAGACCTCAGATGAAATTGTTAGCCGTAGCCTGCATCATTGCGCTTCTTGTGCCTTCCTTTGCCCTGGCGCAGCAGCCTGCATTGCTCTCGCCTGCAATTTGCGGCAAGGGAGTTTTTCAATTGATAGCGGGCGACAAAACAATCGGGCGCGAAGAGTTCGAAATCAAATGCCAGCCCGACGGCGGTTACCTTGCGACCGGCCACACGCAGTTCAACGCGCCCGGCGCTGAAAGCGACCTGAACACGACGCTCGAAGTTGATAAGTCGGGCGAGCCAATGTCATCCACTGCGAAAGGCACAGTGGGGGGGCAGCCGTTCGATCAATCGGCTGTCATCAAGGGGGCTGTGGCTACAATCACGACCAACGGCAGCGCAAGAGAAATTCCTTACACAAAAGGAACGACGCTCTTAGGCGGAAACATTTTTTATATGTTTCAATTTCTTCTTGCTCGTTACAACGCTGCGCCGGGAGCAACGCAATGGCTTACGATCTTTCCTAACACGACCGTCAAGGTCACGCGCGCGACGCGCGACGAGGTGCGCTCGGCAGACCTTGCGCCGACGGCCAAAGCGGCCATGTTTGATCGCTACAGCCTCGTGCTTGGGCTTACTGAAATCGTGGCGTGGGTTGACGAGCGAGGCCGCGTCGCGGTCATCGTAGTGCCGCTTCAAAACTTTGCCGCAGTGCGCGAAGAATACGCCAGCCTGATTCCTTCTTTCAAAGCGATTCTTTCCGCCAAGTTGAAAGAAGCGGAAGCAGATTACAGCGCGCCGTCGGGCGCTCCGTTTACGGCGGAAGAAGTCAGCGTCGAAGCGAAAGGCTTCACGCTTGCCGGGACGCTCGTGTTGCCGAAAGAAGGCAAGCGCCCATTTCCAGCGGTCATCACCATCACAGGCTCAGGCCAGCAGACGCGCGATGAATACCTGCCGATTCCCGGCCTCGAAAACTACAGGCCGTTTCGCCAGATAGCCGAAGCTCTGGCGGCTCGCGGAATAGCCGTGCTGCGTGTTGATGATCGAGGCGTCGGAAAATCTCTGGGGCGCGAAACGCTTGAGGGTTCCACAAGCTCCAATTTCGCAGATGACGTTCGCGCGCAGGTCAACTATCTTCGCAAGCGCAGCGACATTGATCCAAATCGCATTGCGCTCATCGGTCACAGCGAAGGCGGAATGATCGCGCCAATGGTTGCGGCAAGCGACCCTGTGATTGCGGCTATCGTTTTGCTGGCGGGAACAGCCAAACGCGGCGATGTGATTATCGAGTATCAATTGAATCAGTCGTTAGAGAGTGATGCGACAATGACGGATGAAGCGCGCGCAAAAGGGCAGGATAATAATCGAAAGATGTTGCGCAAATTAATCGAAGGCGGCGAAGGGCCGGAAGCGCCTGCATCGCTCAGAAGCGCATGGATGAAATACTTTCTGACTTACGACCCGCTGCCGACGATTCGCAAAGTGCGCCAGCCGATTCTCATATTGCAAGGCGCGATTGATCGCCAGGTAACGGCTGATCAGGCTGACATGCTTGAACGGGCGGCGCGCGAATCAGGGAATAAAGATGTAACCGCGCGTGTTTATCCAGACCTCAATCATCTGTTTCTTCCTGCAAAAACAGGCTCGCCGTCCGAGTACTCTTCTCTCACCACAAACACAATCGGCAGCGATGTAATGAATCTGCTCGGCGATTGGCTGCAACAGAAGTTGAAGGTGAAAAAGTAGAAGATGATTTGCATTCGCGCCATCACAGTCCTGTTATTAATCTGCGCAATAGTTGGGTGGATTGATGGCTCGACTCAAACAACAACTGAAAGGGCCTTGCGCGTCGCATTGATCGGCTTCGTTGATGGCTCGCTCGCAAACGAACAGGCAACCGCCGCTCCGAGGCTCGAAGACGCGCTCGAATCTGCGCTCAAACGAGATGCGCGAGTCGTTTTGATTGAACGCTCTCAGCTTCAACCTGCGCTCGCAGGCATTGGTCACAACGGCTCCATCAACATGACGCGCAATGAAGCGCGAGGGCTTGGCGCTGCAATTGGCTGCGACTTCTTTATCGTCGGCAAGAAGGATATTTCTACGCGCAGTCAGGCAAAAGGCGAATCGCATGAAGAAGCTCTGGTCGGTGTTATGATCGTTGACGGTCGAACAGGCGCGCTCGCTGTGTTCGATTTTCTGAACGAGAAAGCGGCTACGAAAGAAGCCGCGCTCGCTGCCATAATGAAAGCGATTGAAGCTCGCGCTCAAAGCTATGTTGATCGGATGAATGAATGTCGCGCCGCGCGTGAGGCGTTAAGCCAGTCGAACACTGCGATCTCTGAACGGATAGAAGAGGTGCCCGACGCGGAATCGGCTTTGGGAGCCGGATTCAAGTCGCCTGAGTTTTCAAATCGCGTGAAGCCCGAATACACCGAAACTGCTGATCGAGCAGACATCAGCGCGACCGTAGAAGCCGTAGCTGTCTTTCGAGCGAACGGCGAGGTTGGAGAAATAGAGATAACCCGGTGGGCAGGTTTCGGATTGGATGAAGCAGCCGAAAACGCTATACGCAAGCTCAAATTCAAACCCGCCACTCGCGATGGTCAAGCCATAAGCGTGCGCGCGACTGTGCGCTACAACTTTCGCCGCACAAACGATCAGCCTCGCAAACCTGACGAGCCTGCCGCGAAGCCTCAGGACCCGCCCGTGCCCGACCTGCGAAAATATTTCAAGCCGGGTTATCGCCCTTAATCGGCCCTGAAGCGATCATTGCTGTTGTGCGTCGGCAACGCCTTTCTGTCGCTCCGCCATTTCACTCTATGTTCTTTGCAGCGCGAGCGGCGCACGGCTCTTCGGGCGAACTTCAATTTGACGCCGCACACTTCGCACTCGCCACCGGCGCGGCGATGCGCCATCAATATCTCGCGGGCGGCCTCTTCTTTCTCTGCTCGCTTCAACTCGGCAAGCTCGCGCGAGATCCACGCATCTTCTTCCTTCATTTTAAGCGCGCGTTCTTCGCCTGCCTTCACTTCTGCGTACTGATCTTCGGTGAGTATCGCCTTCAACCACAACTGCACATCGCGGCTTGCGAGCGCGAGCCACTGGCCTTTGGGACTGAAGACTACGGGATGCCAACTGATCTCTCTGAACCACAGAGTCTTTATCACGCGGCCCGTAGCCAGTCGCCATATCCTGATCGTCTGCCCCAGGCTTCCGCCCGCTACAAGCTCGCCGTCAGGACTGAACGCTACCGAAGTCACGTCGTTGACGTGGCCTTTAAGAGTCTGCACCTCGCGGCCCGTATCAACTTCCCAAATCTTCACCAGTTTATCTTCGCCGCCCGACGCAAGCCATCGCCCATCAGGGCTGAACGCAAGCGACACAACGCCATAAGTGTGACCTTCAAACGTTCGCACCTCACGCCCGCTCGTCACTTCCCACAACTTGATAGTCCTGTCCAAGCTTCCTGACGCGAGCCATCGCCCGTCGGGACTGAAAACGGTCGAGGTCACAGCATGCTTGTGTCCGATCATCTCTTCCGCTTCCTGGCCCGTAATCGCTCGCCACAAGCGGACGGTTCGATCATAACCAGCCGACGCAAGCCATTGCCCATCGGGACTGAACACGACCGCGCATACTTCCGAATCGTGCCCCTCCAGCGTGCGAATCTCCTGTCCCGAATAAACGTCCCATAGTTTGATCGAGCGATCACGGCTGCCCGATGCCAGCCATTGACTATCGGGGCTGAAGGCAACCGAGTTGACGCTCGACGTGTGCCCTCTGAGCGATTGAACGGGAATGCCCGTGTCCACTTCCCATATTTTAATTCCTTCGTACAGGAAACCCGTGGCGACAAGCTGACCGTCGGGGCTGATGGCAACCGAGCGGGCATAATCGCGCGTGTCCATTTCGTACTGTTTATAGAAAAGGTCGTAGATGCCTTTCAACTCCTGCTGTATCTGCACGAGCGTTTCCATGAATTGAATACCCGCGCGATATGATTTCGCAGTCGCCAATTGATCTTCTACAGTGCGAAATACGCTTGATATGCTTTGTTGTTTGTCGGGTTTTACGACGACATATTGCTTCAGCAACTCTGCGTCTTGTTTAACTTCGGCTATACGTTCCTGAACCGGTTTCATCAACTGATTGAGTAGAGCTTGAACGCGAGGTCGAACCGCGTCGAATGCGTGATCGCATCGCGCGCGCTCGAAGTATCGCGGGTCGCCTTTGATGGCAAGCTCAAGGCTGTCTATCACAACGTCCTCTTGTTCGAGCATCGCAGCTAAACATGCTTTCTGATAGTACGCATCGTATAAATGAGGGTTGAGCGCAGTGGCTTCGTTCAGATGATCGAGGCCCTCTTTGAATCGTTGTTGTATGGCGCACACGACTGCCGCGAAGTAATGAGCTTCAGCCGACTGCCGCGTGTCGTTCGGGCGCGCGTACTTTGCGGCCTTGCGAAAATATTCCAGGGCGTTAGAGAGATTGACCAGATGATAAAGACAGATGTTTGCGATTGAGCGAAGGACTGCGAAGTCCGGGTAGTTGCGCCGTTCGGCTTCCAGAAAATCGCCGAGCGCTTCCTGATACCAGCCGTTGAGATAAGCTTTTTCGGCGCGGCTGCGATAGGCTCGCGCCTCGCGCTCGAATTCGGCGAGTCGAATCTCTTGCAGGATGTTGTTGAGCGTATCCTGATGCAACTCTATCTTCCATATGATGTCGCCTA
>DATEKX010000541.1:0-6972 GCA_035277165.1 Blastocatellia bacterium
GGTGAAGGCGAAGCACTTCATTTATGTCGATGTCCGTGAGCACGTCGCCGTTGAAGACAACGGTGGTTTCGCGTATCAAACCCGCGGCGTTGCGATACGCGCCCGCAGTGCCGAGCGGAGATGCTTCCACCGTATAGCTGATCTTCACATCGTAATCAGTTCCGTCGCCGAGCTTATCTTCGATTTTTTGAGGCTGGTAGGAAAGCGACAAGATCACGTCGCGCACGTCTGCGCGCTTGAGCAGTTCGAGTTGATAAAGAAGGAACGGGCGATTGGCGATTGGAACTATCGGTTTTGGCGTGTGCATAGTGAGCGGGCGCAGTCGAGTTCCTTTTCCGCCCGCGAGTATCAGTGCCTGCATTCGAGATTACAACTCCTGTTTATGAAGTGATGTGTAACAAATTAAGCGAAAGTTTATCACCGCCGGGCGCATGGTGACAAATGGGGCTTTCCTTGCCCAGTATTCAGCCGCGCCATATAATCAATGTAGGAGAAATAAAGATTATGAAAGATGCAGTCATCCTATCAGGCGCGCGAACGCCCGTAGGCAAATTCATGGGCGCGCTTGCGGATTTCGGCGCGATTGATCTCGGCGTTATTGCCGCTCGCGCTGCAATCGAGCGCGCAGACATTGATCCGCAACTGGTCAACGAAGTTATCTTCGGCAACGTCGTGCAGGCGGGCAACGGCCAGAACCCCGCGCGCCAGGTCGCGCTCCGCGCTGGCATTCCCGATGCCGTGTCGGCTCTAACGATAAACAAGGTATGCGGTTCGGGGCTAAAGGCCGTGATGCTTGCGGCGAACGGGATAAAGGTAGACGAAATCGAAATAGCCGTCGCGGGCGGAATGGAGTCAATGACCAACGCGCCTTACTTGTTGAAGAAAGCGAGACAGGGTTATCGAATGGGCAACGGCGAGTTGATTGATTCGATGATACAGGACGGATTGTGGTGCGCGTTCGACGACTGGCACATGGGCTGCACAGGCGAAGTCGTGGCCGAACGATTCAACGTCTCGCGCGAAGAGCAGGACGAGTACGCTTTGAACTCGCACCGCAAAGCAATTGCCGCGATTAAAGAAGGCCGCTTCGATCAAGAGATCGTGCCTGTCGAAATTCCGCCGAAGACAGGCTCACCGCTTGTCGTTCGCACGGACGAAGGCCCGCGCGAAGACACATCGCTCGAAGCTCTCGCGAGGCTGAGGCCCGCGTTTAAAAAAGAAGGCGGAACAGTGACGGCTGGCAACGCGCCGGGAGTAAACGATGGCGGAGCCGCGCTGGTCGTGACTTCCGATGAAGTCGCGCGCCGTCTGGGGCGCAAGCCTATGGCTCGCATAGTGGCGCAGGCGACGAGCGGAGTCGAGCCGAAGCTTGTGATGATGGCTCCTGTGACCGCGATTCAAAAGACTCTCGAACGCGCGGGATGGGATTTAGCCGACGTTGATTTGATCGAGTTGAACGAAGCGTTTTCAGTTCAGGCCGTAGCGATAACTCGCGAGCTGGGGATTGACCCTGCGCGATTAAACGTCAACGGCGGCGCAGTAGCATTGGGCCATCCGATAGGCGCGAGCGGTGCGCGATTGCTCGTGACCTTGCTTTACGAGATGCAGCGTCGAGACGTTCGGCGCGGGCTTGCGGCGTTGTGCTTAGGCGGCGGCAACGCCGTAGCGATGGCCATCGAACGATAAGTAATTTTGTTATGAGAGCGTAGACCGGACTGCGCTCTCAACCCACCTTTAATTCTGCTTTGTTGATTGCGTCAGCGATTGAGTTGTGATAATTACCTTCGCATCTCTCCGTGAGGTGCTCCGATGTCTGAAAACAAGAAAAAAGTATTTGTAAGTAGCACAGCGCGCGATTTACCTGAGCATCGCAAAGAAGTAATGGACGCCTGTCTTCGGCAGGGCATGTTCCCAAAGATGATGGAACACCTGCCAGCAAGTGATGCCAATGCGATTGCTGAATCGTTGAGGCTTGTTGACGAAGCTGATATTTATGTAGGCATCTTCGCTCATCGTTACGGCTATGTGCCGAAGGGCTATGATATTTCTATCACTGAGATGGAGTACAACCGCGCCGTCGAGCTCGGCATTCCGCGATTAATTTTCCTGACGCATAAAGAGCATTTGTTTAAGGAAGATGATTTTGAAACCGGCGAAGGCGCACAGAAGTTGAGAGCATTCAAAGAGCGTCTCGCAGTGGAGCAAGTCGTTAACTACTTCAAATCACCAGCAGAATTGCGCGCTAATGTTATTGACAGTTTGTCTCACTATCGCGAACCCGATGTGACGGCATTTCACTACATCAGTAACATACCGAATCCTCCTGAAATCTATATCGCTCATCCATATACGCTGCTGCAAACGCGCGATCTGATTGGTCGGCAGCAAGAATTAAACCTGCTGACCGATTGGGTAGCAAAACCAAGCTCGGAAATTTATCAAGCTCGCATTTTCAATATCGTAGCAATTGGCGGGATGGGCAAAAGCGCGCTCACATGGAAATGGTTCAACGACATCGCTCCGAATGAAATGAAGCCAATGGCTGGTCGCATGTGGTGGAGCTTTTATGAGAGCGACGCAAGGTTTGAGAACTTTATTATTCGTGCGCTTGCTTACGTAACGGGCCGAGCAAGAGAAGACATTGAAAAGAACACAACTCCGGGCGAGCGCGAAGAGATGTTGCTGGCCGTGCTCGACCGCGAGTCGTTCTTGTTAGTGCTCGACGGACTGGAGCGAATCCTGATTGCTTATGCTCGGATGGACGCGAACCGCCTAGCCGATGATGATCTCGATCAGCAAACGGCCAACGCCGTAGCCGGTGCGCTAGGTCTGCCAGAAAGCGCCGCGCAGTCTTTCACAGGTCAGCATCTCTTGCGAAAGACAGCCGACCCGCGGGCAGGCAATTTCCTACGCAAGCTGGCTCGCGTTCGAGCGTCGCGTATACTGGTCAGCACACGACTTTATCCGGCGGATTTGCAAATAGGAACAGGGGATGAATCCCCCGGCAGTCTTGCATGCTTTTTGCGCGGCCTGAGTGACGATGATGCATTGAACCTTTGGCGGGAATTCGGAGTCAGTGGCTCGCGCGAAGAGTTGCTTCGATTATTTCAAACGTTTGATAAGCATCCGCTATTGATTCACGCGCTAGCCAGCAAGATTGCAAACTACCGCCCTGCGCCGCGAAACTATGATCTGTGGCGTAAAGATAATCCCGACTTCAATCCTTTCACCCTGCCAATGGAGCAGCGCAAATCGCATGTAGTGTCTTTCGCTTTGCGCGATCTAGATGAAGCAGCTAAAAATACGCTGCATACAATCGCTGCTTTTCGCATGCCCGCATCTTATGACACGCTCGTCGCGGTGCTTGTTGGAGAGGATAAAGTATTTCCTAATGAAAATACGTTGGATGCCGCGCTCACAGAATTAGAAGATCGCGGTCTGTTGGGATGGGATAAGCGCAGTAATCGCTATGATCTTCATCCAATTGTGCGCGGTGTAGTATGGAGTGGGTTAAACGATGATGCGCGACGCGGAGTATATACGACCCTACATACTCACTTTGAAGCCTTGCCCAAGATTGAAGATTTCCGACAAGTGGAGAGCCTTGAAGATCTCAGGCCTTCCATTGAGCTATATAATATACTAGTTGGATTAGGTCGCTACGATGATGCCGTAGATTTTTTTGCTAATCGCATACAAATGGCCACACTTTATCGTCTAAGCGCCAGTCGCCAACAAGTTGGGCTTTTGGAGATGCTATTCCCTGATGGGGTAGATCAACCGCCGCACTTGAGCAATGTAAACAGACAAAAATATACACTCCATGCGTTAGCAGTGGGATATATGTTTAGCGGGCAGCTAGGGCGTGCTATACCTCTGTACGACCGAAGTATTACCATTGCTGAAAGGGAGAATCACCAAGAGGATATGAGCGTAATTCTGAGTGACTTATCGTATGCGCTGCGCCAGAGCAGTCTAAGAAAATCGCAGCTAACGATTCTGCAGTCTCTAGTTATAACTCGCAAAAGAGGTGATTTCTGGATGGAAGGGGTTACTCTACGCCAGCTTGGACTGACACTAGCAACAAGAGGGCGGGTTAGCGAAGCAGATAGTTCCCTTCAAAGAGCATTACGAATGCTCTCGGTACAAAAGCACAGCCAACGTGAAGGTCTGAACAATGCATATATGGCTGAATTAGCTTTTTGGAAAGCTGATCATCTTGTTGCTTTTCAGTTGGCAAATCGCGCTTGGGAGTTGGCTAAGATTGAACGAAACGAAAAAGATTTCATCAGAGCAGCGCGTTTGCAAGGTGCCGCGTTGGTGGGATTGAGCAATTTAGAAAGTGCGAGTAAGCACCTGAATCAGGCGCTTACTCACGCGCGGACAGTAAATCTAGTTGAAGAAGAATTACTATCACTTATTGCATTGGCGGAGTTGCGACGGCGGCAGGGCGATGTAAAAGCAGCGCGTGAACTCTTAGACGATGTTTGGGAAGCTGCCGAGCGGGGGCCGTATCCCCTTTTTCATGCCGATGCGCTCAATGTGCTTGCGCAAATAGAACGCGACGTGGGTAACACGGACAAAGCCATACAAGCGGCCACCGAAGCTTATCGCAAAGCGTGGTGCGATGGGCCACCGTTTGCTTATCACTGGGGACTCGAAGCTGCGCGAAAACATCTCGTGGAACTCGGTGCGGCGGAACCTACAGACCTGCCGCCCTATGATGAATCGAAATTCGAGCCGATGCCTGATGTAGAAATTGATCCGCCGGACTTGCCTGTGAAGAAGAAGCCAAGAACTCGCCGAAAGAAGAGATAGCTTTCAATCATCAGGCGTTGAAGATCAGGCTTTTACAGGTCACGCCGCCTTCGGCCTTCTGCAATTCTGAAACATCTACTACACGAACACTGAAGCCTCGCTCTTCGAGCGTCGCTTTCGTCTCAGGAAATGATGCAGGGATGATGACCGTATCATCTATTAATAATGCGTTCGCGGCGTTCGGCTCTGTCGCGGGAACCTCTATCAACTCGAAACCTTCAAGTTGCGTTGCGTCTATCCACGAGCGATTTATCAGTATCGAATTTCGCCCGATGTAACTGCATCCGCTTTTCAGATGCAGACAGCCTCGCATTTCAACGGCTTTCACTTCGTAACCGTAGGGCGCGAGAAAATCGCGCAATTGATCTATGCCGTCGGTGTTCGTTCTGCTCGATGCTCCGACAAAGAGCGTGCGACCGATTCGCATTACGTCTCCGCCGTCGAGCGTCGCAGGCGCTTCCATATACTTAATCGGTCGGTACTCTGACAACGTGCGGGCGAGGCTTTCGATCTCAGTGCGACGGCTTTCGGCTCCCATCCGAGTCATAATCGCTACTTCGTCAACTACTATTGCCGCGTCTTCTACGAAAACGGCGTCGGGCAGATCACGCTCTTCGGGAAGAGAAATTACGCGAACGCCAAGCTCTCTCAACAATTCTTCGTATGAGCGATGCTGGCTTGCGGCTCGCGCTACGTCAATCGGCTGCTGCAAATGAAATGTCAATTCGCACGCGTTTATGCTTGAACTGACGGCGCGCGTGATGGCTGTTAACATAACTTCTACCTTTGTTGTTCGATCTTTTGGTTACGACAGGCTTCCGTGTCGGGCGTTTTCCCGGAAAGCAATGCAGACGCGACACAAGCCCACAGAGGGGCCAGTTGCGAGCTTGCAGAGTTCGTTTCGTGATAATGATCCGGCACTCCCTTCGCCTTGCACGGGTCTTTTGCTTCGATCAGACCTCGCGCCGGATCAGCCGCAGGAGCCAGAAAGTCATAGCCCGGCACTATGTAGCCGAACTCGTCCGGGCACAGGCCAAGCACGAACTTGTACTTCTTAGTCATTTTATCTCGCACGCTCGGCTCTACGGCGCGCCGCGTGTCGGCTTCCGGGCAATCTTTCCTGCGGGTTCGTTCGACCCCGTAAAAAACTTCGGGGAATAATTCTCCCGGCACTGTGATGATTTGAGCGTCGCCTATCGTTATTGCGTGCACGGTTGTTTCTATCTCGATCTTCTGGCCTTCGCGCGGAGGCGACAGTGTGTCGAGCACTCCTTTGCTTGCCAGAAAACTGTAGCCTTGATTGTCCATCGGCGCGCGCAAAACGGCTTTCCTGACATCAATGCCGCCCGCTGCGCTCAACTCTCCGCGTTCGAGAGCATCGAAGACGGCCTTAGCCACATCGCGCCCGATTGCTTCGGTTCGCTCAAATGTGTATGCCGGGCGATTCTTGCCTTCCTCAAACGGAAAATCTTTGCCATCGAATTTTATCCGGTCGCTCGTCTTGTTGTTCGAGTCGCCGATGATTTCGACCGCGCCGATGTCTCCGCTTATATAAACGCTCAAGCCGCCGTATTTCTTCTCGACGCTTTCGCGCACAGCGTGAGGAAAGTCCGACGTGATGACAGTGTTTTTGCTCTCCATAGACTCGGGGTGCGTGTTCCAGTTGATGAGGGTCGCGATTACTTTTTCAAGCCTGCCGCGCTCGCCGTCAAAAAACTGCATCACGCGCAGCTCTTCATCGAAAAAGTTCGGAGGCCGCCCGTGCGTTCTGGTCTGCATCCCACTGATTGACGGCGACGCTTGCGGGTCTGTGCGCCCGAGCTTCATCACCGCTCGCACGGTCGAGCTTGCCGCTTTGTTGATCGCTTTCGCGATCTGGCGATCAACGAATCGAAGATACTTTGGGTACTTGCCATCGCTTAAAGCGTTCACACCCCACGCGCCTATCGTGTCGGGCGCTTCGTGATTGTGCGTGCTGGTGATCAATATTTCGGTTACGCCGAGCTTAGGGTCTACGAGTTTTTGAATCTCGCCCAGCCCGTAATAATTCGCCTTCGAGTAATAACCGATCAGGTCAATCGAGACGATGACGATTTTAGTCGCGCCCGACTCTATTGCAATCGCCCTTGCCCACAGGTCGTCGTGCATGGCGGT
>DATEKX010000542.1:0-3091 GCA_035277165.1 Blastocatellia bacterium
TATTTACCGTCAGGCGGGCGCGCTCGTGACCGTGCTTCCACTGGCGCGGACGCGAGCACGCTCTGCCAGCTTCTTCACAACGATGAATTATGAAGGCTGAATTATGAACTAATGCCTGCCTTCGGTTCTCAATAATTCATCATTCACCGTTTATAACTCATCGTTTCTTTTCTATGGAGGATGATATGAACCGAGGACACTTGTTTGCACTCAAGCAGACGTGCGCGTTGGCGTTCGTCTGCGCGTTGATTTTGGGGATATTTGCCACGATGGGGCAGGCCGCAGGCCCGCAGAAAAAAGAAAAAGCCAAAGCTGCTTCTCCGTCGCGCAACAACGAAGAATACGGGGCAAAGATAAAAGAGTTCACGACGGAAAAATTCTTTCTGACGGAACTTGTTGACCACCTTCCGGCGTCGGACAAAGTTCCTTCGCCCGACAAGGTTCTCGGCTATGTAATCGGCACGCCTAATAAACTCACTTACACGAAAGACATGAATCGCTATTATCGCGAGCTTGAAAAGGCCACGCCCCGCGTGCGCACATTCACTGCCGCCGAACGCAGCGAATTCGGCAAAGAGCAGATGCTGGTCGTCGTGAGCGATGAAGCGAATCTGGCGAAACTCGACCGTTACAAAGAGATCACTGCAAAGCTGGCAGACCCGCGCAAACTCAACGAGGCAGACGCGCAAGCTTTGATCGGAGAAGGGAAGGCGATTTACTGGGCGTCAGGCTCGATTCATTCGCCTGAAACGGGGTCGCCCGAAATGCTGATGGAGCTTGCATACCGGCTCGCAGTTGAAGACTCGCCGTTCATCGAAGCGATTCGCAAAAACGTTATAGTGATGATAACGCCCGCGCTCGAAGTTGATGGCCGAGACAATGCGGTTGATCAATACAATTACCGCAAAGCGAATCCGAATAAGCAAGCGCCGCCGCTGCTCTACTGGGGTAAATACGTTGCGCACGACAACAACCGCGATGGCCTGGGGATGGCTTTGGCGCTGACGCGCAATCAGATGAAGTCGTTTCTTGAATACCATCCTACCATCCTGCACGACCTGCACGAATCAGTTCCATTTCTCTACACTTCGACAGGCACAGGGCCATATAACTCGTGGCTCGACCCGCTCGTCATTGACGAATGGCACGTGCTGGCTTACCACGAAATCGAACAGATGACCAAACGCGGCGTGCCCGGCGTATGGACGCATGGTTTCTACGACGGATGGGCGCCGAACTATATGTTCTATGTCGCAAACGGCCATAACTCTATCGGGCGATTTTATGAAACGTATGGCGGAACGGGCGCGGACACGAGCACACGCACCGTAGGCGCGCAATCGCAGCGCGATTGGTTTCGCCCGAACCCGCCGCTGCCGTGGGTGAAGTGGTCGATAAGAAACAACATCAATATGCAGCAGTCGGCGATTCTGTTTGCGATGAACTATGTCGCAAATCAAAAAGAACGCTTCCTGAATAACTTTTACATCAAGAGCAAACGCTCTGTGCTCAAAGCCGCGAACGAAGGCCCTGCGGCTTACGTTATACCGGGCGATACGCCTCGTCCGGTCGAAGCGGCAGACACAGTGAATCTGCTTCGCTTGATGGGAATCGAAGTTCATAAGGCAACGAAAGAATTTTCCGTAGGCTCGCAGAAATACCCGGCGGACTCTTACATCGTTCGCATGGATCAGCCATATTCGCGCATGGCCGATATGCTGATGGACACGCAGTACTACAACGTGAACGACCCGCGACCCTATGACGACACGGGCTGGACGCTGGGCGCGCTTCGCAACGTGAAGACTGTTCGCGTGACGGACAAGAGCGTGCTCGAAGCAGGGATGGTAATGCTTACGAGCGACGCGAAAGTCACTGGCCGCATCACAGGATCGGCTTCCACAGCCGGTTTCATCATCAACCACAACACCGACAACACGCTTGCGACGCTTCGCTTCCGGCTCAAAGATGTCAAGATGCTGGCCGCCGAAGACTCATTCAAAGTCGGCGACCAACAGTTCAACACAGGTTCTTTCATCATCAAGACCGAAGGGAACCCTTCGGATGTGCGGCAGCGACTCGAATCGGCTGTGACAGAGCTAGGCGTGACGGCGCTCGCGGTTGATAAGCTGCCTGATGTGAAAACTCATGATCTGGCCGTGCCGCGCATAGCGATTGTTCACACGTGGACGAACACGCAGAACGAAGGCTGGTTCAGAATAGAGTTTGATCGTTATAAGATACCTTACGCGTACATTTCGGATCACGAGATACGCAACACTTTGAACCTGCGCGAGAAGTACGATGTATTGATATTCCCGCCCGTGGGCGGCTCTGCGCAAACAATCGTCAACGGAACGCCAATGCGCGGCGAGCCTATTCCGTGGAAGCAATCCGAGCTGACGCCGAATTTCGGACTGACGCCGGATCAGTCGGATGATATACGCGGCGGCATGGGGCTTCGCGGCGTGATGAACTTGCAGAAGTTCATAGAAGACGGCGGGCTATTCGTCACCATCACAAACATTTCGCAGATACCGATTGACTATGGCATCACTACTGGTGTCAGCATTCAGCAGTCAGACAAGCTCATGGCTCGCGGGTCTATTTACAATGCGAGTTTTGCAGATCGCAAGAGCCCGATAGCTTACGGCTATGGCGAAACGCTTGCGATCTATTTCAATCAAGCGCCGTTGTTCAACGTGAATGCGATACCGGGAGGGTTCGGCGGAGGCGGCGGAGGCGGCGGAGGAGCGACAGGCCCACGTCCGTCTGGTCGCGGAAGTCTCAGTGACCCCGACATAGTTCAAGGCATGCCTCAAGCAGGTCAGCGGCCTCAGCAACCGGCGCGGCCCGGCGAAGAAGGCATCCCTGAAGAATTTCGTCAGGCGCTGGGAATAATGATCCCGCCGCTCAATATGAGGCCGCGCGTTGTGCTGCGTTTCAATTCAAGCGAAAAAGATTTGCTCGTGAGCGGAATGCTGGCAGGCGGAAACGAACTCGCGGGCAAGCCTGCTGTCGTTGACGTTCCGGTAGGCAAAGGCCATGTTGTGATGTTTGCGACTAACCCGATGTGGCGGCATCAAACGCA
>DATEKX010000543.1:0-3146 GCA_035277165.1 Blastocatellia bacterium
CATTTACCGGGCGACCTTACTTCACCGCAGACTCTCGCTTCGTCGTGTTCCAGATTCTTCCCACAAAAGCCGAGACAGAAAAAGCGAAGAAGGAAAAAAGAAAGCCCGAAGATATGCCTAAGAACTCGATGGGCATAATGAATTTGACGACCGGCGAAGTCGCGCGCGTCGAACGCGTGAAAAGTTTTCAAGTGCCTGAAAACGGCGCGGGCTTTGCAGCTTACCTGCTTGAACCGAAAAAAGAAGAGAAGAAACCCGACGCGCCTGCGGCTTCCGCGTCCGCGGCTTCCGCGCCGCCAAAGAAAGAAAAGAAGAAAGAATACGGCAGCGACCTTGTGCTCAGAAATTTGACGGATGCGAGCGAGCGCGCCTTTGTCGACGTGACCGAATACACTTTCAGCAAAGATGCAAAGAGCCTTGTCTTTGCAGTCTCTTCAAAGAAAGAAGAGACCAACGGCGCATATGCGATCACGCCCGGAGCGACTGACGCTGCCGCGTCGCTGCTTGTAGGAAAAGGCAAATACACAAAGTTCACCTGGGATGACAAGCAGACACAACTCGCTTTCCTGAGCGACCGCGACGACGCTTCATCTTCGCAGCCGCGATTTGCAGTCTATCACTGGGACCGAAAAGCCACGACGGCGACCGCCCTTGTTTCGACCGCTACGTCAAATTTTCGTTCCGGCATGGTCATCAGCGACAGAGGCCAGATGACTTTCTCGCTCGACGGCGAAAAACTTTTCTTCGGCACGGCTCCCGCGCCTGCGCCTGAAAGAGATGAGGATGCGAGCGAAGATATAGCGATTGTTGACCTGTGGCACTGGAAAGAAGATTACATTCAGCCGATGCAGAAAGTTCGCGCAGAGCAGGAAAAGAATCGCTCGTACCGCGCAGTCTTTCACATCAAAGAGAAAAAGTTCGCTCAACTGGGCGACGAAACGATGAGAGACATCATTGCTACGAGCGATGGTCGTTGGGCGCTTGGGCTTGATGATCGCGCGTACAGGATTCTTATCGGATATGACGACGATGCGAACTCGGCAGACGTTTATCTCGTCAACACATTGGACGGCAGCCGCAAGCTTCTGATGAAGAAACAGCGCGGAGGAATATCGTGGTCTCCAAGCGGTCGGTATGCGCTCTTTTATGATGGCAAAGACTGGAACACGCTGTCGGCGGCTGATGGCAAAATCATAAACCTGACGGCCAAGCTCGGAGTGAAATTCACGCAAGAAGATCACGACAGCCCAAGCACGCCGCCAAGCTACGGCAATGCGGGCTGGACTGCGGATGAGAAATACGTTTTGCTCAACGACCGCTACGACATCTGGCAGGTCGCGCCCGATGGCACCGGCGCCAGGAACCTGACGGACGGCGTTGGCCGCAAAGAGAAGATCGAGTTCCGTTATGTCAAACTCGACCCGCAGGAAAAAGCCGTTGATGCGACGAAGCCGATGCTGCTTCGAGCCGAAAACGAATGGACGCGCGATTCGGGATTTTATCGAGATCGCGTGAACGGCCAGTTGCCCGAAAAGTTAATTATGGCCGCGAAATATTTCTCGCCTCCCGCGAAAGCAAAAGACGCCGATGTGTATGTGCTGACGGCTTCAACCTTCAACGAGTTTCCCGATCTGCTCATAGGCAATTCCAACTTCAGCGACCTGAAGAAAGTCAGTGACGCGAATCCGCAGAAAGCGCAATTGCTGTGGGGGACTTCGGAGCTAGTCAGGTTCAAGAACATGGACGGCGTGCCGCTTTCGGGAATGCTTGTCAAGCCTGAGAACTTTGACCCGACGAAAAAATATCCGATGATCGTTTACATCTACGAAACGCTGTCGGAAAACGTGCATCGCTTTTCCGACCCGAAACCGGGTCACAACATCAACTTCTCGTACTACGCAAGCAACGGGTATTTGATCTTCATGCCGGACATCGTTTACACGATAGGTCATCCGGGCCAGAGCGCGCTCAAATGCGTGCTGCCTGCGATTCAAGCCGTCGTAGATAAAGGCTTCGTAAACGAAAACGCCATCGGCATTCAAGGCCACAGTTGGGGCGGGTACGAGATCGCTTACATGATTACTCAAACGACTCGCTTCAAAGCAGCAGCGGCAGGCGCGGTGGTTGCCAACATGACAAGCGCGTACAGCGGCATACGTTGGGGCACAGGAATACCGCGACAATTTCAGTACGAGCATACGCAGAGCCGCATAGGCGGAAACCTGTGGGAAGCGCCGATGCTGTTTTTAGAGAACTCGCCGGTGTTTCGCGCAGACCGCGTGCAGACTCCGCTGATTATGGTTCATAACGACGCAGACGACGCTGTACCGTGGTATCAGGGGATAGAATATTTTCTCGCGCTCCGTCGGCTCGGCAAAGAGGTTTACATGTTCAACTATAACGGCGAGCCTCATGGCCTGAGAAAGCGCGCGAATCAGAAAGACTACACGATGCGCTTGCAGCAATTCTTCGATCATTATCTGAAAGGCGGGCCGCGACCTGAATGGATGGAGAAGGGAATCCCTTACCTTCAAAGAGAGCGAGAGAAAGATAAGTACAAGGCCACCGCCGACGTGAAGGAGCGGGCGCAGAATTGATGATCTGGCGCTTCAGGCCAGCCGAAGATTAAACAAATGAAATATGAGGTAGGTCGAGGTGTGTTAATATTCGGTTGTGAGGTTTGGGTATGACCACCAAAGTTAGAGCCACTATCGAAGACCTGCGCCATGTGCCTGATAACGCCAAAGCCGAAATTGTTGACGGAGAAATTGTCTTAATGTCGCCAACCGGAGATATGCCTGCACGCGCCGGATTCAAGATAGCTATGAGCTTGAGCCAGATGGAAAACCAGATTCCCGGTCGCGCATATCCTGACAATATTGGCTACAAAGTCGATTTACCAAATCGCGATTCATTCAGCCCCGATGCTTCATTCTATATCGGCAAGTCTGCCGGAATGAGATTTCTTGAAGGCGCGCCGATCTTTGCAGTTGAAGTCAGAAGCGAGAATGATTATGGCCCGAATGCTGAAGTTGCGATAGCAAAGAAACGCGCAGACTATTTTGCAGCAGGAACTCTGGTTGTTTGGGATGTTGATCTGCTCAGCCCTGATGTCATCAAATCCTATGACGCAAAAAAGCCCAATG
>DATEKX010000544.1:0-8786 GCA_035277165.1 Blastocatellia bacterium
GCCACTGGTCTTTCGGCACGTTTTTGTAAACGTCTTCCAGTTTGTGATAGCCGTCTTTGATGATCGTGGTTGCGACGTTATCTTTGTCAACGACAATCGGCTCCTGCAAGATTGCGGGCACATCTTTCTTGCCGTTGTTGATCCGGTCTTTAGCATCGACCGGCTCGCGGCGCGCAAGTTTGATGGCCGACTCAACCGCGCTGTATGCAAGCGGCTGAATAGGTTTGTAAATGGTCATCGTCTGCTTGCCTTCGACGATGCGCTGCACTGCGTCAAGCTGTGCGTCTTGTCCCGTAACGATCACTTTTCCAGCAAGCGGGCCAAGCCCCTGAATAGCGCCGCCAGCCGTGCCGTCATTGGAAGCGACGATGGCTTGAATGTCATTGCCGGTCTTTGTCATCGCGTCTTCTGTGATACGCAGAGCTTCGCTCGCCAGCCACTCTCTCGCAAATTGATCGGAGATGATTTTGACATCGCCGCGATCAACAGCAGGCTGCAGGATGTTCATCTGCCCTTTGCGCAACAGCAAAGCGTTGTTGTCGGTCTGCGAGCCGCCGATCAAAATATAGTTGCCTTTGGGCACGCGATCTAAAGCGTATTTTCCCTGCAGCTCGCCGATCTTTTCGACCTGATGCGACACGTAAAGATCAACGTCCGAATTCTTAATCAAGCGGTCGTAGCTGATGACAGGCACGTTCTGGCGACGCGCAGCCTCGACGATGGAGGCGGCCACTTCCCCGTTGTGCGGCGCTACGATCAGCACATCCACGCCTTTCGTCAAAAGGTTATCGCACTGTTTTGTCTGCACTGCGTCGTCACCGTTGGCAACCTGCACATCAATTTCGCAGCCCAATTCTTTGGCGCGCTTTTCGACTAATTCTTTGTCGCGCTGCCATCGTTCTTCCTTCAGCGTGTCCATCGAAAAACCTATGCGCACAGGCCCTGATCGCGCCGCGCCGCCGTTCGAGTTTTTGTCAGTCGGCGCGCTAACGCAAGCAGCGGTTATCAACATCAATGCAAGCACTACTGCCATGAGTGTCCTAGTAGTTCGCCTCATTGCTCTCCCTCTTTTTTTTGGTTTTGCTCATAATTCGTTAACAGGAATCGAATGTCAAGCGCGGTGATAATTGACCTTCGGTTTAGAAGTCCACTTCTGACAATTATGCATGATTATTGCCGTCGTGCCAGCGTTACAGTAGAATGCCTCTGATTTGAATGCCCTCTGGCCTCTGACTCAAACTTTAATGAGAATGCGCAGTGTATAAAACATCTCGTCTTATTAGCAACAACCTTCTTCTCGCCACTGCTTTGCTGATGGTCATTATTTCGCCTCTTATAGCTTACTCTCAACACAACGCGCGGACTACGTCGCCGCCGCCAGACGTTAAGACTGACAAGAGAGCTTATCTTGAGCCGCCGCCGCCCGCGTTGCCTGCGGCAGGAGGCACGTTCACAGATTCCGTGTTCGGAACTGCCATTATGAGAGTCACAGATGAACGCGACGGCAACTTCAACGTGACGAACTACTCTTACTATCCTACGTTCAATAAAGATTCGACGCGGCTGCTCATACTAACGGGCAAAGGAGAAGGCGCGATTTACGAATTCGACCCCGCGAACTTCCGCATATCAGGCAAACGCAGATTGTTCACGGCTGCAATGCCCGGAGGAGGTTATCCCGGCAGCGAAGACGCTATATGGAGCGGAACAGACCCGGACGTGATCTACTGCCACGCCTATTTAAAGATATACGCCTACAATGTTGTTAGTAACAGGTACACGCTCGTTCATGATTTCGCGGGGCAATTGCCGGGCAGCGAGATCACGCAACTGAGCAAATCAATAGACGACAATGCGTTTGGCTTTCATCTGAAAGACGCTGCATACAAGGTAGTGGGATACGCAGCGTGGCAACGGTCGCAGAACAATCTGTATCGAGTGGACACGTCGGATGTGAACGAAGTACAGGTGGATAAGACAGGGCAATATCTATATGTGATAACGGAGACGAGCGGGCCAGCCAGCGCGATAGAAGGAAGAGTAGTGAACTTGCAGACAAAGCAAGTGACGGATTTGACGGACGGGCCGCCCGACTATGCGCCGGGTCACAAAGATATGGGCAGAGGGTATGTCATCGGCTACGAAAACTGGAAGAACAGTTTTCTATACAGGCCGCTCGCAACGCCGCACAAGTTTCATATCGTTTTAAGCTTCGGCAATGATTGGAGCATAGGCAATCACGTTTCTCTGTTGTCGGATGATGAAAGCTGGATACTGCTCGGCACATTCGTAGCAAACGAGCTGCCTTCGACGAAAGTGTTTCGCAACGAGTTGTTGCTTGTATCAACAGACGGGACGCAGCGAGTAAGAAGACTAGCGCACATGCATTCGGTGTATCGAGAGTACTGGGACACGCCGAGAGCGACGATAAGCCGAGATGGTAGGTTCGCTGCATTCACGAGCAACTGGGGATCAGCTTCGCGCCGCGATGTGTTCCTGGTGAAAGTACCGGGTGAAAGCGCGGCTCGAACCGACGCTGCACCTGTCGCAACTGTCGCAAGCAGTCCGGCCATTACACAGCCTGTGCGCAGCAACGATTCACAGAACGTCACGTGGGCGAGCCTTGTCCGATGTGCGGCGACGGGCAGCCGTTTGCAAAAGACCGCAGGCCGCGATGACACGCCGGACGCGGGCGCAAGTTCCGCGCAGAGCATAACATCAGGCGAAGGTTTTATTGAGTTCACCGCAGTTGAAACGAATAAGACTAGATATTGCGGCCTTGCACGTAATTCGTCGGGCACAGACTTTGCGGGGATAGATTTTGCAATCAAGCTGACAGCAGCAGGCGTCGCCGAAGTGCGAGAGAACGGCGCTTACGCGGGGGAGATTAAATATCAGAGCAATGATCTATTTCGCATAGCGATAGAAAACGGGCAGGTGAAGTATTACAAAAACGGCGAACTGTTTTACACAAGCTTGAATGAACCTGCGTACCCGCTGGTGGTGAAAGCGTCGTTCATCAATTTTAATTCTCGAATCAACAACGTAGTCATCTCGACTGCTGCTTTGAAACCCGCCCGATGAGATTTTCATTCAAGGTTCAATTTTTAAGACTTTAATAATGCAGGCCGTTAAGGGTTAGGCTAGTATGCGATGCAGAATCCGCCCCCGCCGTATGATCCGCCTATGCATTCGCAATAGGCTCGGTCTGCCAATTCGATGCAATCTGTGCCGATTGCTGCGCCGCCTGACATCATACACCCGTACACTGTCCCGCTCGCATACATCGCGCATTCAGAACCAACGTCCTGAGTCGTATTCGAATCGTCTATTGAAATTTCTAAACTGCTTACCAGAGCTTTATAGTCTTCGTCAGCCGAATACCGTTCAGCCATTTGGCGAAGTAAGTCATCCGGTGTCATCCGTCGGCTGGCAAGATTAAATATTTTATTGGCTTCATCTCGGCTTATCTTGCCTTGATTATACTGCTGCCCGATCAGAGTCATCAGAGCAATAAAGCCCTGATGACTCTGACTCCAGGCTGGCACTTTTTGCTGTCTCCCCTGAGTATAAGCGTCAGCATTTAAGCTACCGCTACTTAGGATCAACATCGCAACTGCAGTAAGAGCTAGAACAAGTTTCTCTAAAGAAAATCGTCGCATTAGTGATGCCCTCCTAAGTAGTAAGCTTGAAATAGTATCGGATCAGCAAAGCATCTGCTCTGCTACTGGGCGGCAATATAGCACCACTAAAATTTGCCGTCAATAATTTTGATAGATATGTTACAACTTGACTATGGACAGTTTATTAATGCTGCTCGAATTAAAGTGACTGTGTAACTGATTCAGGTAAGCGATAGATCATTTATCGCGGCTTACCGCAAAGACCTGAAAGGCATATTATATAAACTAGAAATGCGGCGCGTGGTGGACAACGCGTGAACTTACAAAAAGCAGGTCGAGTATGGCAAATGAGCACATAGCAACCTATTTAAACGATCATCTGGCAGGATCAGAGATCGCGCTTGAACTCATAGAACATCTTGAGACGGCGCACGCGGGCACGCCGCTCGAACAATTCTTCGCCGAACTTCGAGCCGACGTGACGGCAGATCGTCATGAACTTGAAGGTCTTATGGAACAACTACACATTACCGAAAGCCGCGTGCGAAAGGCGACTGCCTGGTTGAGCGAAAAGCTCACAGAGGTTAAATTGCGACTGGACGACCCGTCAGGCGGGGCGCTGCGTCTGATGGAATCTCTCGAAGTCTTGTCGTTAGGGATCGAAGGAAAACGCGGGATGTGGCTGGCGCTGGCGGCTGTAGCCGAAGAAGCAGAGTGGCTTCGTGTGGTTAATTATGAGCGACTGATTCACAGGGCTGAACAGCAACGCAGCCGCGTGGAAGATGAACGATTGAAAGCGGCAAAGGCGGCGCTGGGAACAACGTCTTGAACTGATGCCGCTGCGTCCGGCAATCGCTTCGATCAGCATCAACTTGCTCGGTTCAACGGATCGTCTTCATAATTAAGGTGGACGCAAAACAGGGGGAGAGTATGTCTGAAATTGCGTCGCACAATGAAATGATTTATCGAACGCTCGGCGGCACAGGCGAGCGTGTTTCGGCAATCGGCGTCGGGGGCTGGCATCTCAGCTTAAAGCAGGTTGACGAGCAGTTAAGTCTTCGCATCGTTCGCGCCAGCATAGATCGCGGCATCAACTTCATGGACAACTGCTGGGATTACAACGAAGGCGAAAGCGAACGTCGCATGGGCAAAGCTCTGCGTGACGGCTATCGAGACAAAGTTTTTCTCATGACAAAAATAGATGGCCGCACGAAAAAAGAGGCCGCTCGTCAGCTTGACGAATCTCTAGACCGCCTCGGCGTTGATTACATTGATCTCGTCCAGCATCACGAAATACTTCGCTACGAAGACCCGCACAGGATTTTCGACGACGAAGGCGCTAATGCTGCTCTGGTAGAGGCTCGCCAGTCGGGTAAGCTTCGATACATTGGATTTACAGGGCATAAAGACCCGCGCATTCATCTTTATATGCTGGAAGTCGCGGCCAGTCACGGCTTCAAGTTCGACACGGTTCAGATGCCGCTCAACGTGATGGACGCGCACTATCGCAGCTTCGCAAAACTGGTGGTGCCGCGCCTGGTCGAGCAAAACATCGGTGTGCTCGGAATGAAATCTATGGCGAACGGCATTTTGTTGAAATCGAACACAGTGACGCCTATCGAGTGCCTGCACTATGCGCTCAGTCTGCCGACTTCCGTCGTCATCACCGGGATAGACAGCTTAGAAATACTCGATCAAGCTTTCGAGGCTGTGCGCACGTTTCATCCGATGAGCGAACAGGAGATCGAATCGCTTTTGGCTAAGACTGCGCAAGCAGCATCGAGCGGCAAATTCGAGCCGTTCAAGACCACCTCCATTTTTGACGGCACGGCTCAAAACCCTGCGTGGCTCGGAGAAGAGCCGAAGCGTTTGCAGCAACTAATGCCAGAGTAGGTAGAACTGACTTTCAAACTCGGAAATCCGCAATTCGCTATAAATAGCACCTCTTGTTAACACTTGCCCTTATCGAGCCGTCTTTATGGGTGAGCGAAACAAAGGAAATGAGCACGATAGAGGCGGCAGGTAAATTATTGGTTCTGGCAAGTCAATCTCAAAGTGTGGCAGTGGCCGTGACTGAGACTTCGCCCGAAGCAGCGCTCGTGGAAGCGGTGCGGCGCGGCGACCGGGAAGCGTTTGGGCAATTATATGCCCTTTATGCGCCGATGGTGCACGGCATATTGCTGGCTCGCGTGCCGTATAGAGAGGTTGATGATCTGGTGCAGGATGTTTTCCTGGTCGCGCTCAGGCGGCTCGACACCTTACGCGATAGCGCGGCTTTCGGGGGGTGGCTTGCTATGATAACTCGCAATCGCGCAATTGACTTTCATCGTCGCACGCGCGAGACCGAAGAGTTGCCCGAAGATTTGCCGCAGCAAAGCCAAGCCGAAAGAGAAGCAGAAGAAGAAGCCGGGCGCACTATTGAAGCAGTTCGCAGTCTGCCCGAAGCTTACCGCGAGACTTTAATACTCAGACTCGTGGAAGGGATGACCGGCCCTGAAATCGCCGCGCGAACGAATTTGACGCCCGCGTCAGTTCGCGTGAACCTGCATCGCGGCATGAAGATGCTGCGCGAAAAGCTGGGCCTGGAGGGACGAGCATGAAAGATGATTATCTGTGGGATGGGTCGGGCGAGCCTGATCCTGAAATAGAGCGCCTTGAAAAAGTCTTGAGCCGATATCGCTATCAGCCCAAGCCGATGGGCGCGGCCTTCGATCAACAGTTGCTTCCGCGCCGCGCGCGCTTTTGGCCGAAGCTCGCCGTCGCAGCCGCGATAATCCTTATGGTGCTCGCAGGTGTGTGGATCGTCAGGCAGCAGCAAAAAGGCGCGCAGGAGAAGCAGAACTTTGCCGGTAATGAGCCGGTTCAACCGCAGGAACAACCTCGGCAGCAAGCGCCTGTGCCTGTCGTGCCCGAACTCCCTGCGCCGAAAGCGCCAGCCAGAAAAGCCAGCGTGCTGGCTGCGGTTCCAAAACGCGAGCGCAAAGTTGTTCCTGATGTGAAGCAAGGACAGCCACGAGAGTTTGAAAACAGCGAAGTCGCTATGGTTCAACCGCTCATGAATCCGTTCGTTGATCTGGAAGTCGCGCGGCACATCGAACGGGCACAGTTGTTGTTGCGCTCGTTTAGAAACACACGCGACACGGATGACTTTGATGTGACTTACGAAAAGCAAAGGTCGAGAACGTTGCTTTCGCAAAACACAGTGCTCAGGCGCGGGGCGGAAGCCAAAGGCAATATGCCTGTCGGTGAATTACTGGGCAGCGTCGAGCCTTTCCTGCTCGACATAGCTAACCTCCCCGATAAGCCCAATAGCGATGATGTGCGTTCGATCAAAACGCGCATGCAGAAGAAAGAGATCATAGCCGCGTTGCAAATTTACTCGGCCCCAACACTCAGCCAGGCTTTTTAAGAATACGAAGGAGAGAACATGTTTCGCATTAATAAATCATTCAAACCGGTGCTACAAAAGCGCCCCAGCTTCGGAGCAATACTGATTCTGGCCCTGACCATCAACGGACTGATCGTAGTGGCTGGCGGCGTCAGACGCGCGAGCGCATACAATCAAGACCTCGATAAGTTAAACCGATTCGTTCAGACCTCGAACTCTCCCGATGCGGAGAAGAAGTTGTTGAGCGAGGGAAGAGACGAAATAGCCGATGAAAATTGGGAAGAAGCGCAGTCGCGTTTCACCGACTACATCAGAAAATATCCCAAAGGCAAAGATGTTGATGCGGCGACTTACTGGCTCGCTTTCTCATTGAAGAAGCAGGAACAGTTTCAGGATGCGGATCGAAAGCTGGAACAACTGATAGCTCAATTCCCTGCCTCGAAGTGGAAAAAAGACGCAGAGGCGATGCGCATTGAAATCGGCCCGTATCTGAATAAACAGACGCCTACGAATATTGAAAAGGGCGACGTAGACACGCAGATAATGGTTTTGCAAAGCATATTTCAAGGCAACCCTGAGCGGGGCGCGTCCATAGCCGCAGATATATTGCGCAATCCGCAAAAAGATCGGCGTTTGCGCGAAGCGGCAGTATCTCTGCTCGGGCAGAACCAGAGCAACACGGGCAAAGCGATGCTGTTGGACATCGTGCACAACGGGTCGGATACGAAGCTGCGCAAGACGGCGATATTCTGGCTGAGCCAGTACAGAGATGATTCTGTGCTCGACATGTTCAAGGAACTTGCCGTCTCGTCGCCTGACCCTGAAATCGGCAAGGCCGCGCTCTTCTCCATCTCCCAATACGAAGGCAGCCGCGCCGACGCAATGTTGAGCGAACTGGCTCGCTCGGCTTCGTCTCGCAAGATAAGAGAAGAGGCTATCTTCTGGCTCGGCCAGAGGAATGGCGCAGGAATTGACGACGAGTTGATAAAGATTTTCGAAGCAGACCCGGACGCTCAAATAAAGAAGAAAGTCATCTTCTCGCTTTCCCAGCGCAACACGGCAAGCGCACGGGCAAAGCTGTCTGAGATCGCGCGTTCGGGCGCTGATAAAGAAATCCGCAAAGACGCCATCTTCTGGATAGGGCAGAAGAGCGACGAACAAAGCGCAGACGAGTTGATGAAGATTTACGACTCGGATAATGACACCACTATTCGCAAACAGGTCATCTTCGCGATGTCGCAGATGAGCAACCCGCGCGCGCGCGCAAAGCTTTTTGAAATTGCGCGCAACGAAAGCACTCCTCAGCTTCGCGGCGAGGCGATATTCTGGATCAGCCAGACCAATCATGAGCAGGGGTGCGAGTTTCTGATTCAACTATATGACAACGAGAAGACCGAAGAAGTGAAAAAGAAGATCATCTTCTCGCTGGGGCAGTTGAACAAAAAGAACTGCCTGAGAAAGTTAATGGAGATCGCAAAATCAGATCCTTCGGTTCAGGTGAGAAAAGAAGCGGTCTTCTGGCTGGGCCAGAGCCGCGACCCTGATGCGCAGAAATTCCTCGAAGAAATTCTCAAGTAATTCATAAAAGCGACGTGACCGTGATCGAACGGTCACGTCGCCTCGACGTAAGTGCCCTACAGTAGCTTTTCAAAGGAGATCACAAAATGCGAAAGCCGCTTTTCTTATTCATATTGATGTTTGCGACAGTGCTGACCGTTGCGGATTCCACCAAGGCTCAGCGCGAAGGGTTCATCCCCGTGGAAGGGACGAGCCTC
>DATEKX010000545.1:0-3729 GCA_035277165.1 Blastocatellia bacterium
TGACGAGATACTGAAACGCGCGCGCGCGCTGAAAATCACAACGAATACGGACGAAGCCGACGCCGTGCTCAACGGTGATATACGCAGCTTTCGCGCCTCCGGCACTATTCTCGATCAGCGGGGCCGCACGCGAGTCTGGAATGTCAGAATCATTATCAGCGTTACGCTGCGAGATCAACGGACTCGCAAGATACTCTTTCAAGACCCGCGCATGACGTTTGAAGGCGAATATGAGTTGTCAGATGACCCGCAGTCTTTTTTCAACGAAGAGAACGCCGCTGTTGACCGCATAGCAAAAGATTTCGCGCAAACGATTCTCTCGACGATACTGGAAGGGCTGTGAGCAGGAAATACACTAAGAAAAAACTCGACGGCCTGAGCTTTGAAGAATTTCGCCGCTCGATGAAAGAAGGCCGCGTCGAGCCGCTCTATCTGTTCGCGGGCGAAGAGCAATACTTACAGGAACGCGCGTTGCGCTTGCTTTCAAACACGATTGACGAGGCGGGCCGCGTCTTCAACATGTCAATCTTCTCGATAGGCGACCAAACGGCGGGCGGAAAAACGAGCGCATGGACTGCGATTGAGACAGCCAACCAGTTGCCGATGATGTCAGCGCGCCGCATCGTCGTCATCCGCGACTTTGATAAGATCAAAGATGACGAAAACGATCTAGTCCTCGAATACCTGAAGAAACCATCGCCCACTTCGACGGTTGTTTTTCAAGCCGTCTCGCTCGATCAACGCAGAAAACTGACTTCGGCGCTCATGAAGACATGCACGGTTGTGGCGTTCGAGCGGCTGACCGAACAGCAAGCGAGCCGCTGGGCCGAAGAGTTTTTGAAGCGGCGCGGGTGTCGCATCGAGCCGAATGCGCTCGGACATTTAATCGGGCTTGTCGGCACGCGATTGAACCGATTGTCGAACGAACTGGAAAAGCTTGCGACTTATGCGGGCGGCGGATTCATCAACAACGCTGTAGTCGAAGAACTGGTGCCGCGCGCGCGCGAGCACACCAGTTGGGAACTCTGGGACGCGATCATTGAACGCAATCGCAATCGCGCGCTCAAATTAATGGAGCGATTGCTCGAAGACGGCGGCGAGCCACTTGTTATACTCGGCGCGCTCGCAGGACTGTATCGGAGGATGCTTTCGGCAAAAGAGTTGATGATAAAGCGCGCATCCACGGAAGAGGTGAACAAAGCGACGGGCCGCTATGGCAGAAATGCCGAAGTATTCAACGCGCGAGTGCTCAGAACCCCGCGCGAAGAGATAGCGCACGGGCTTCGTCGCATTGCCGAAGTGGATAACTCGATCAAAAATTCTGAAGCGACGCCAAAACTACAGATGCAATACCTCATCGCTGAATTGACTTTGCCCGACAGCGCGCGCTGGGGTATATTCCATTGAATGATGAACTATGAATGATGAATGATGAACTTAGTAGTGGGCGATAGCTAATCATTCAGCGTTCACCATTAGGAGGAGACAGATGCCCATCTTTGCTCACGAAGAAAATCCATTAAACGATCAGGAGTGGGAAAACATTAAGGCCGTAGTGATTGATGTTGCGCGCAAGCGATTAGTAGGCCGCCGCATCGTTGATTTGCACGGGCCGCTCGGCCCCGGAATCCAGACCATCGTGCACGATCATTTTTCAGGCACGACCATCGGTCGAATAGGGCTGCTCGGCGAAGAAGAGTCCGACCCGGTTCGCTCGGTGCGACGCGAAAGCGGCATCATCCCGCTGATCTATAAAGATTTCGTCCTTCACTGGCGAGACATAGAGACTGCGCGGCAGACAGGCGCTCCGCTCGACACTTCTGCTGCGGCAGGCGCGGCGGCTTTTTGCGCAGATGCTGAAGACGATTTGATCTTCAACGGCAGCGTCGAGATGGGTTACGAAGGCTTGATGGTCGTCGAAGGCCGTAACATCATAGCGCGGCGAAACTGGGCCGAACCCGGCAACGCTTTTCAGGATGTCGTAGACGCGACACAAACTCTGGTGCAGGCTGGATTCTACGGGCCATACGCGATGGTTGTCAGTCCTCCGCTATACACGCAGATGCATCAGGTGCATCCCGGCACGGGAGTGCTTGAAATCGAGCACATTCGTCAACTCATCACGGACGGCGTTCACCAGTCGCCGCTCATTCGCGACGGTTACGGAATGATCGTGGCGACGGGCGCGCAGAATTTCGATCTCGCCGTAGCTCAGGATTTGACCGTCGCTTATCTGGGCGCGGAACACATGAATCATCCATTTAGAGTCTTCGAGTCTGTTTATCTGAGGATCAAACGCCACGGCTCAATATGCACGCTGGAACCGGGTGTGGCTGACATAAAGAGTTCGAGGAAGCGTTAGTAATAGAAAATCACCAGGCGAGCACAACAAAAAGAGAACGGCTATCAAAGCCGTTCTCTTTTTTCATTTGAAGAACAGTTTCGGTGTCAGACTAAGCCGACATGCCGTTGACTGTGGAAGTGAGGCGCGATTTGTATCTGGCCGCTGCGTTGTGGTGAATCACGCCTTTCTGTATAGCCTTGTCTATCACCGATACGGTTTTTGCAAGCAGGGTCTTTGCTTCGTCCTGATTGCCCGCTTCGATTGCTGCGCGAAGATTTTTGATCTGAGTGCGAAGGCGGCTGCGATTGCGGCGATTCACTTCGTTGCGACGTTCTGTTTGTCTGACTCGTTTCTCTGCTGACTTATGATTTGCCATGCTTCTAGTCTCTCCTAATCACTGCTAAGAAAATTCCATTGAAAAAAGACTAGTAGAATAACCGTCTGGACAAACGCATGTCAAGAGTTTGAAAGGCAAATTAAGTTGCCTGCGGGATTGACTCGCCCTACGTACTATCCTTAGATTTGGTTTGTGTTCGAGACATTGCTTCACTGGCTACAGGCTGCTTCGTGGATCGAAGCGGTCATGGTTTTTCTGGCGCATAACCTTGTTATCCTTGGGCTCGTGCTTCTCTGTGGCAATTGGCTTGTTCGTCGTTACAGGTTCCGGCCCGTCACGCCGCCACCGCCGCCTTTGACTAAAACCGAACTCGCCGCCGCCGCCGGAAACGTTCTCTTAAACACAGTGATTACACTTATCGGCTGGCAGTTGTGGTTGCGCGGCGTGATCCGATTCCGTTCTGATTTTGGTTTTGGGGCGCTGGCCGATGTGTTCATCCTATTTTTTACAATGGACTTGTTTATGTATGTTCTGCATCGAATTGCCCACAACCCTTTGCTGTTCCCGTTGCTGCATCGGTTTCATCATAGATATGAACAAGTCAGACCGCTGACACTGTTTGCGCTGAATCCTTTCGAGAATCTGGCGTTTGGCGCGCTTTGGCTAACAGTGATTTTTGTTTATTCAGCGTCCTGGGCTGGGATGTCTGTATATCTGATATTGAACGTTGCATTCGGCGCAATCGGGCATTTGGGCGTTGAGCCTGTGCCGAGCGAGTTGGCGCGCACACCCGTGCTGCGATACATCGCAGGCAGTTCATTTCATGCGCAACATCATCAGGATAAAGGGCACAATTATGGGTTCTACACTCTGATCTGGGACAGGCTATTCGGCACGCTGCAACCTGATTACGCTCAAAACTATGGTCGTGTACCGGAAAGCGCTTTGATTTCAACATCGGATTAAGATGCTACTATAGCAATTTGCAATTGAATGAGAGCTGTAGGGGCAGGGCTTGTCCCTGCCCGGATGGTCGCAAGACCATGAC
>DATEKX010000546.1:0-2942 GCA_035277165.1 Blastocatellia bacterium
AAAACGCCAAAGATCGGCGAAAGCCTAGCCAAATGAAAAACCAGTAAGCTTGTTATGAGCTTCTGCAATTTATATAGATGATTGTATATGTCTACAAATTCTGAAATGAAAATTTCAGAGATCAGATGAAAGGAAGTGAACGTATGAGCGAACATATCCTAGAAGTAAGCGATGGTTCTTTTGAGAAAGATGTTCTCCAGTCAGAAAAGCCGGTCCTTGTGGATTTCTGGGCGACGTGGTGCGGCCCCTGCCACGCGATGATGCCGACGGTCGAGGCTCTGGCAACAGAGCAGGTAGGAAATGCCGCAGTCGTCAAGCTCAATGTTGACGAGAATCCGGCCACCCCGCAGCATTACGGCGTCAGAGGCATCCCTACGATGATCCTTTTCAAAGGCGGCAAAGAGGTAGAGCGCGTAGTGGGCACGACTTCCAAGGAATCGCTTTCTCGACTGATAGAAAAACATGCCCTTTCGCAGACGGCTTGAAGACGCTGCCGGTTTGCCTACAACTGATTGCCGAGCTGCTGACCAGTGGCTCGGCAATTGCCATGAGAAAACCTGTTCGTGATGTTTGAGGGGAAAAGATGAAAGTTTACGAAGTTAAGGAATTTGGAATTGAAAACCTCGCTTTGGTAAACCGCGAAGAGCCGCAGCCCGGCGCAAACGAAGTCGTTGTCAAATTCCACGCAGCGTCCTTGAATTACCGCGACCTGATGTTCGTCAACGGCGTATACAACCCGAAGGCGAAATTGCCCGCCGTGCCGTTTTCCGACGGCGCGGGCGAAGTCACGGCAGTAGGCAGCAATGTGACGCGATGGAAAATCGGCGACCGAGTTTGCCCCATCTTCACGCAAGGCTGGATTGAAGGCGAGCCTTCGTTGCAGAAAAATCGCGCCACGCTCGGCGCAGGAGCCCTGGACGGTGTTTTGCGCGAATACGGCGCGTTTGATGAAAACGGTCTGGTCCAAATTCCCGAACATCTTTCGTTTGAAGAAGCCGCAACGCTGCCGTGCGCGGCGGTGACCGCCTGGGACGCGCTGATTGATTCCGGTCGCTTGAAAGCGGGTCAGACGGTTTTGGCGCTCGGCACGGGCGGCGTTTCGATTTTCGCTTTGCAGTTAGCCAAAATGCACGGCGCGCGAGTGATTATAACTTCGAGCAGCGACGAGAAGCTTGAAAGAGCTAAGGAACTGGGCGCGGACGAAACAATCAATTACAAGAGCGCGCCGAATTGGGACAAAGAGGTATTGAGTCGCACAAACAAAATCGGCGTTGATCACGTGATCGAAGTCGGCGGCGCGGGAACTTTATCGAAGTCTTTGAACTCTGTGCGCGTAGGCGGGCACGTTGCTCTGATCGGCGTTCTGGCGAGCGGAAATGATTTCAACCCGCTCTCTGTTTTGATGAAAGGCGTTCGGTTGCATGGCATCTTCGTCGGGTCGCGCCAGATGTTTGAAGATATGAACAGCGCCATCGAAGCCAATAAGTTAAAGCCGGTGATTGATAAAACTTTCGCTTTTGAAGAAGTGCGCGAGGCTTTGAAATACATGGAAAGCGGCTCGCACTTCGGCAAAATCGTCGTCAGATTCTGAAGTAACAAGGAGGGAAATAATGCTACAGACAAAAGGATACGCAACCGGAGGGCCTTCATCAGCTCTTGAGCCGTTCAACTTCGAGCGGCGCGAGTTGGGGCCGAATGATGTGCTTATCGAAATTCTCTACTGCGGAGTTTGTCATTCAGACATTCATCAAGCGCGAAACGAATGGGATAACTCTACTTACCCGATGGTTCCCGGACATGAAATTGTCGGGCGTGTGACGCGCGTCGGGTCTGACGTTACAAAATTCAAAGAAGGCGACCTTGCGGGGGTCGGTTGTTTCGTTGATTCCTGCCGCGCGTGCGACAATTGCAAAGCGGGACTGGAGCAGTATTGCGAAGGCCATCTCGTTGTCACATACAACGGAACCGAGAAAGACGAGAAGACTCCGACTTATGGCGGGTACTCATCTCAAATCGTGGTGGACGAAAGCTACACGCTCAAGATTTCCGCCGATCTTCCGCTCGCAGGCGTCGCCCCTTTGCTCTGCGCAGGGATCACGACTTATTCGCCGCTCCGTCATTTCAACGTCAAAGAAGGGCAGCGGGTTGGAGTAGTAGGCTTGGGCGGGCTGGGACACATGGGGGTGAAGTTCGCCGTTGCAATGGGCGCTGAAGTAACCGTCTTCAGCACATCAAGCTCGAAAGAAAAAGACGCGCGCGAACTGGGCGCGCATCACTTCGTCGTCACAAAAGACCCGAAGAACTTAGAGCCGCTTGCCAAAAAATTCGACTTCATTCTCGACACGGTGTCTGCGGATCACGATCTGAATACGTATCTCGACTTGCTGCGGCTGGACGGCGTAATGGTGCTCGTCGGAGCGCCTGAAAAGCCAGCGGAAGTTCGAGCCTTTTCGTTGCTCACGAACAGAAGAACCCTTGCAGGTTCGATGATCGGCGGCATTCGTGAGACGCAAGAGATGCTCGATTACTGCGCGAAAAACAATATCACTTCGGATGTCGAAGTGATTCCGATTCAGCGAATCGAAGAGGCTTACGAGCGGACGGTCAAGGGTGATGTCAGATATCGTTTCGTCATTGATACGAAGTCGCTGTGAAGAGGGGAAGATGAAAAAACGAAAACTGGGAAACACGGGGCTTGAGATTGCTCCGCTCGCTTTCGGGGGCAACGTCTTCGGGTGGACTGCCGACGAGCCAACATCATTTCGGCTGTTGGATAAGTTCGCCGCAGAAGGATTTGATTTCATAGACACGGCTGATGTTTACTCGCGCTTCGCACCCGGCAACGAAGGCGGGGAATCCGAAACCATAATCGGCAATTGGATGAAGCGGAGCGGAAACCGTGAAAAGATTATCATCGCCACTAAAGTCGGGATGGAAATGGG
>DATEKX010000547.1:0-2916 GCA_035277165.1 Blastocatellia bacterium
GAAGATTTGCTCTTCAATCTGCGTGTGAAGCGTAAGCGCTTGCTTGAGTTGATTGAACAGTTCTTTGGCCGAGCGATCACCTTTGTCGGCTATCTCAATCTGATCCATCAAACCTGATGCTTCCTTGTGATCTTTCTTCAAAAGCTCTATCGCGTTCATAACCATTCCTCCTTGACCTTGCATACACGTTCGTTATTACCAATCGGTATTTGAGGTGCAATCGTCGTGCCCGTGCCATGTTTGCTTATAAGGGCCGATATATAGCGCGAACGGACGAAACCCGATCATTGAGCGTTACATCTATTGCAGCAAGTCGAGACAGCAATGGGAAAGATTTGCGATTGGGTAATCAATCTTTGAAGCTTATTCATATTTGAGCGCAACCATAGGGTCTACTTTCGCAGCCCTGCGCGCGGGGATGTAAGAGGCCGCTAGTGTTACGATTGCCAACAGCGCCGATGCAACGATGAATGTCGTAATATCGGTAGCAGACACTCCGTAAAGCACGCTTGACATGAGTCTGGTACAGGCGAACGCTGCCGCAACGCCAACAACCAACCCTGTGATTGCAAGGGCCAGCCCTTCTTTCACTATTAATTTGAGCACGTCCGTAGAAGTGGCTCCCAGAGCCATTCTTATGCCAATCTCCTGCGTCCGCTGCGCAACGGAATGCGCGATGACGCCGTACAGACCGACCGCCGCCAAAATCAGAGCGAGCAAGCCGAATATGCCTATCAACCCGGCGGCCATTCGTTGCTGCCAGAGCGTGCTTGCAATCTGATCCGACATGGTTTTTACAGCAAACAGCGGCAGGTTTTTGTCCAGGGCATTCACTTCATCGCGGATCGCTGAAACGAACGCAGTCGCATCTGTGGATGTGCGCACAACTACCGTCGCTCTGCCGTCATAGTTTTGCGACTCAGGCAGGTACAACAGGAGCGGAGCTTCCGTCATCAGAGAGCGATATTTTGTGTCCTTCGCTACTCCGATGATTTCAACAGCAGGTCGCGCCGGGCCGGAATAAAGAGGTATGGCTATTCGCCTGCCAATCGCGCTCGCGCCGGGCCAGAGTTTTTGCGCGAGCCTCTCGCTTATGATTGCGACATCGGGAGTCCCTTCTTTGTTCTGGTCAGTGAACTCGCGCCCTTGAAGAAGCGGTATTCCCAGAGTGCGGAAATAGTGAGGCGCGATTATGTTCGCATCAACTCTCAGCCCCAGATCGTCGCGCCCTCGCAATGCCTCTTGAGGCGGCGCTTGCCCTTCGTAAAAGATGGACACGCGGTCGCTCCAATCATTTGGCGGAACCGTTTTCGCAAGGCTCGCGGACTGGATTCCGGGCACAGCCTCCAGCCGCTTGATGAGTTGATCGTAAAGCTCCTTGCCTCGCGGCGCGGTGTATCCTTGAATGCTCAGATCGAGCGACATCAGAAGCAGGTTTTCAGTCTCGAATCCTCTGTCGGTCGCTAACACTTTTTGCATAGTCCTTACGGCAAGCCCCGCGCCGATCAACAGCACGAGCGACAACGACACTTGAGCGATGACGAGCAACTTTTGCAAGCGCGGCCTGCGCCGACCGGCAGGCTTTGCCCCGTCTTTTAGCGAGGTCACCAGATCAGGCTTTGAAGATTGCAGCGCCGGAGCCAACCCGAACACGATTCCGGTCAACAGCGAGACCGTAAGCGTGAAGGCGAGCACTCTCAGATCAGGGCTCAGATTGATGCCGCGCAAAGCGTAAGCCGGTTGCTGAAGAGCTACGATCAAATCCGCTGTCCACGGGGCTAAGAGCAAGCCCAGCGCTCCGCCCAAAACGGAGAGCAACAGCCCCTCGGTCAACAACTGGCGCATGAGCCGCGCGCGAGTCGCGCCAAGCGCCAAACGGACGGCAATCTCGCGCCGCCGCGAAGTCGCGCGCACAAGCAGGAGATTGGCAACGTTTCCGCAGGCGATCAGCAAAAGCAGGCCGACTACGCCAAGCAGCAGGCCGAGAAATTTGCGAAGGTCTGCTCTGTCATCGGCATCGAGTCCGAATCCGGTTATCACGCTCAGGCTGCGGCCTTCATTGGTCGCTGGATAGGACTGCTCAAGCTGGCTGGCGATAGTTCTCATTTCCGCCTCTGCCTGTTCGGGAAGAATGCCCGGTTTGAGTCTGCCGAACAGACTGATCCAACCTGCAGTTCGGTCGCTGAGTATACCGGCAGACATCCTCGGAATGATCTGCGGCTGCATAGCCATCGGAACCCACACATCAAATGATGCTCCGGTCACAGTGCCTTTGAACTCTTTGGCAGCCACGCCTAAAACTGTGAAGTCGTGGCCGTTCAAATTGATCGTATCTCCGATAGCCGCCGAGTCAGAGTTGAATGCCGTTTGCCACAGATCATAGCTCAACACTGCCACAGGGTGAGCGCCGGGTGTGATGTCGTCTTCGGGAAGCAGCAGGCGACCCAGAGCAGGTTTTACGCCGAGTACGGAAAAGTAATTGCCCGAAACAAGATCGCCTCTGATGCGTTCGGTCGTGCTGGCGGTGAAACTCACAGGCGTCGCACAATGAGCGGCTAATCCTGCGAAAGATTGATTCTGATCTCGGTAGTCCAGATAGTCGGGATAGCCGAAATTATACATCACTCTTCCGCGCTGAATTCGTTCAAACTGGACAAGACGGTCGGCATCCGTGACGCCGGGCAAAGGTCTGAGCAGGACTGCATTCACAAGACTGAAGATCGCCGTATTAGCGCCAATTCCCAGAGCCAGCGCGAGCACTGCCAGAGCCGTGATGCCAGAATTCTTTGCCAGCATGCGAACAGCGTATCGAATATCTTGTCGCAGATTTTCCATCAGTTTCCCTCGATGTTAATTGCTGCTTAAATCTGATTTCAAACCTTAGACGAAGCTGGCTGCTTTTTTCTTCACATTTAT
>DATEKX010000548.1:0-2023 GCA_035277165.1 Blastocatellia bacterium
CCACGCAATAGCTTTCAAAGATAATGAAGTCTATGTCGGCGGCGTTTTCAGCACAGCGGGCGGCAAGACTATTTATAACTTCGCAAGGTGGATTGGCCCTGCTATCGTTACTCCGCCGCCGCCGCCTGTCTTGCTTCCAAAGATCACCGGCATTTCAATCAATCGCAAAAAGCTGATAGTTGCGGGCGAACTGTTCGAGCAGGGATCGAGTATCATTCTTAATGGCGAGCGTCAAAAGACGAAAAACGATGAGCAGAATCCAACGACTCTTCTGATAGCGAAAAAATCCGGCAAGAAAGCCAAACCCGGCGACAGACTCCAGGTGCAGAACCCGGACGGAAAGCTCTCGCCTGAGTTCATAATCACACAATAATCTTAAAGGAGTTACAGGCCTCTCGCTATTTAATCAATTGTCTGATATTGATAAAAACCCGGCGTGGCGACGGATGGCTTTTATTGCGACTGTTGAAAGTGTAGAGTATAATCCCGTTGCCGCGAGACTTCGCCCTTTGGGTAAGGGATGGCAGTTGGAGGCCCAGCCTTATGATCAGGTGCAACAACTGTGGAACTAATAATATCGATGGTAGCGAATACTGCGATGAGTGCGGTATGAAGTTGGACCTCGTCAGGCGACAGAGTGCTTACAAACCGCCAAGCGCTGTCGAAAGCGACCCTGTGCCATCTAACACAAGTGATGGGCCGCCAATCGCTCCGCCATCGTTTACGACTTCAACAAGCATCCCAAAACCAGCCATGCCTGCGCGCGAACGTAAGCCTGACGAGCGCCCGGCAGACGGCAATTCCAACAGGCGACGCAACGTGACGGATGAACGTTCCGCTTTCAATATCAGCCCAGCCGAGCCTAATCGCCCGAACCAGGGCGCAAATGCTCCGTCATCAACCTTCGCGCTTTCGTCGCGTGGGCGAACAGATGCGATGGAGTCGGATTACCCGCCTGCGCCGGTTGACAGCTCGCGCGTTACTGCGCGCCTGTTGATCGAACGCGGCGGACGCGTAGGCCGCGAATTCTCGATTACGGGAATAGAAACCAACATCGGGCGGTGGGACGCAGACAGCGGCATCTTCCCCGATGTAGACCTGGACGAAGACGACCCGGAAGCAAAGATTTCGCGCCGCCATGCGCGCATCATAAATCACAACGGGCAGTACTTCATTGAAGACCTCGGTTCTACCAACGGCACATTCGTCAATCGCGGGCGAAGGTTGCTTCCAGGCAAGCGGCACATGTTGCAAAACGGCGATGAGATCATCGTCGGCAAGACGTTTTTGAAGTTTCAAATTCTAAGATGACGGTTTGCTGATTCCTGATTCATTTTTCATCAAAGGATTGTCAATTGCTCGTAAAGCCAGACCAGGAAACAGTGATCAGAAACCAGAACACGATGTTATGTTTTGCCCTGAATGCGGCAATCAGTTGCAGCCAGGAGACCCGTATTGCGGAGAGTGCGGCGCCAAGCAGGAGCCAACGCCGCTTCCGCCTCCGCCTGTCATTGTAGAAGCGCGCAGCGGTAGCAGTGAAATTCAAATGCCTGATCCGAAGAAACCAAAGCATGCCTCGTCGCATCAACTAGAGCCGGGCACGCTCCTGCTTGATCGTTACTTGATAGTCAGCCGCGTCGGCGGCGGCGGCATGGGATCGGTCTATCAAGCTCGCGACAAACGGCTCGCCGACCGCCTTTGCGCTGTCAAAGAGATGATCGAAACGTCGGCAGACCAGAGCCAGCGCGCAAAAGCCGTCGAAGACTTCAAGCGCGAGGCCGAAGTGCTCGCGCAACTCGATCATCCTTCGATACCGACCGTGTTCGATTACTTTATCGAAGGCGGCAAATATTATCTGGTGATGCGATGGATAGGCGGCGGCGACCTCGCAGAGCAGATGCGATTGCGCGGCGGCACGGTGGACGAAAATACGGTCTCGAAATGGGCTGTTCAAATCTGCGACGTGCTTCACTACATACACTCGCAGAAGCCGCCGATAATCTACCGCGACCTCAAGCCTGCT
>DATEKX010000549.1:0-4061 GCA_035277165.1 Blastocatellia bacterium
ACCCGTCAGCGCACAACAAGTGCCGCGAGCCTCAGGCAGAGTGGGTGTCCGACAGAGAGAAAGCAAACTTCTGCGACCTCTTTATTCCGAACAAGCGCGCTGCGTCCGGCCATCGCACGTCTGCGCCAGATGATCCGCGAAGCGCCTTCGACAATCTATTCAGGAAGTAATGCTCACAGAATTTTTTTTGGAGCGAGCGCACATAGAGCCATCCGCCGACGGGGCGAGTTACAGCGGCACTGTGCCCGAGTTGCCTGAGATTTATATCGAAGCCGCTACAGTTGAGCAGTGCCAGTCAAAGCTGGCCGAAGCAATCAAAAATCTGCTCGCAGATGAAGCGGGACAAGCCAACAACTCCTCGCGGTCGAACGGCGCAGGCGATAAACAGATTGATTTAGCAAACAACGATTTTGACGATCAGGCAAAAGAGCCTGACGAGATTCAAGGTATTTTCATTCCCGGCCTTGACGAAATCATTTACGAAAAACGCGGACAGATTGCGCTTGTTACGATCAACCGTCCCGATCATTACAACTCTTACACAAGCGCGACGCTTATCGAGATGGCCGCAGCTTTCCGCGACGCGCGACGCGATGAAAACATTGCCGTGCTTGTGCTGACGGGCGCAGGCGACAAGGCGTTTTGCGCAGGCAGCGACGTAACTGAACACAGCGAGAAACACATCGACAACACGAAAGAGTTTCGCAGGTGGTTCGACCTTTTCATCGAAGCGATGGAAAGCCTGAGGCAGGTCGGAAAACCTACCATAGCTCGCATAAACGGCATAGTCGCATCGGGCGGCAACGGTTGGAATCTCGCGTGCGATATGGCAGTCGCAGCAGATCACGCGAAGTTCGTGCAGATCGAAACAAAGTTTGGAATGATTTCAGCGGGCGGCCCTGCTGAATGGCTGCCCCTTGCAATCGGCGAGCGTCATGCGCGCGAGATGCTGTTGACGTGCGAACCTGTATCAGCAAATAAAGCGCTGTTGTGGGGATTGGTCAACGATGTTGTGCCTTATCGCGAGCTTGATAATGCCGTTCGCACGCTATGTCAAAAACTGATTGATCGGTTTCCCGAAAGTATTCGTCACACGCGCGAACAGTTGAGCTACTGGAAAGACCTGGCCTGGAAATCCTGCATCGAGCAGAACAGAGAATGGCTCGCATCTCAATTTGCAGGCGCAGAAGCCAGAGAAGGATTGCGCGCTTTAGCCGAGCATCGAGAGATTGATTACCGAGCCTTTCGTAAAGCTGCGCTTCGCCTGGGCCCTGTTTCATCGCTCGAAGATCAAACACAGAGCACAGAGAAAGGGTTTGATGTAGAGCGCGTTTGTTCGGCTTGCGGGGCGTCGGGGTTTCCGGCGTCTTATCAATTCTGCGGCGTGTGCGGTGAAAAGCTTGAGTGATCGCGCGAAGCTCAAGGCAGGTTCGCGGGGCGAATCGTATCATCAGGGCCAAGCGAATATTGCATCGAAGCCAGTCGAGCCTGCGCGCGCGCTATGTCGCGCAGCGTGATGATTCCGAGCAGTCGCGTGTCGTCAACACGCGAAACGACGGGAAGCTGTGACAGTTCTCTCTGCGCCAGTTTCAACACTACGGTGTCCAGCGTTTGATCGGGGTGCGAATGCACGACCTTCTTCGTCATCATATCGGCGATAAACTCGGACTGCTTTCCTTCCGCTTCGAGCCTTCTTAAATCGCCCGTAGTAATCAGGCCGACCATATGGCCTTCGCGCAACACAGGAAAGCCGTTGAATTCAAGCCTGCCTACAACATCGAGAGCTTCGCTTATGGTTATGTCATCAGGCAAAGTCACAACGTCTTGCGTCATCACGGACGCGGCTGTTATGCGAGAGAGAGCATCGGTCTTTGGCGTTGTGTTCAGATGAATCCCGTCCTGAAACATGAAGGCTTCATAGATCGAAAGCGGCCACAACTTCGACGCAACGGCATATGCGATGGCGTTGGCTATCATTAGCGGCAGGACAATCTCGTAGTTATAGGTCATCTCGAATATGAGCAGAATCGAAGTGATCGGCACGCGAATCACTGCGGCAAACATTGCGCCCATTCCCACGAGCGCAAACGCCCCGCGCGCTATCAAAACATCCGGCTCGATATAATTGAGCACATGCCAGATCGCAGCGCCGAGCATGCAGCCTACGAACATTGAAGGGCCGAGCACGCCGCCTGACATTCCGCTTCCATAACTGAACGCGGAAGCGAGCAGTTTCGCCACCATCAACGCGACTACGGCTTTCAGCACGAGGTTGTCTTTGCCCTGAAGCACCTGACCCAAAAAGTCGTAGCCGATGCCGAGCGCGTTCGGCTGCCAGAGTCCTATCGAGCCGATTATCGCTCCGCCAATCGCGGGCTTTGACCACGACGGCAGATTCAGCCGGTCGCGAAACGCCATCCTCAAAAAAAGTATCAACTTGGAAAAGAAGACTCCGACTACGCCCGCGACTATCCCAAGCGCCGCGTAAGCAAGCAACTCTGCCGGATGATTCAGCACATAAATATCTGCGCCTATAAACAACGGGTGCTGGCCAAGCAGCCAGCGTTCAATCGTCGCGGCGATGACGGCGGCTATCACGATTGAAGCCGCGAGCTTTTGGTTAAGGTCTCCGATTATCTCTTCGAGCGCGAAAGTGACTGACGCTATGGGTGTGTTGAAGGCAGCGGCGATTGCTGCCGCCGCGCCTACCGGAAGCTGATTCATCTGCTTGCGGCGCGGAATCGAAAACATCCTTGAGATCAGATTCGACAGCGCGGCGCAAATCTGAACCGTAGGCCCTTCGCGCCCGAGGCTCGCGCCTGCGCCTACGCACAAAGCAGAGATGACGGCCTTTCCTGCTGCTGTTCGCATAGGAACGTGGCCATAGTTCATCACGTAAGCTATCTTCACCTGCGGTATCCCGCTGCCTCGCGCGTCGGGCGCAAAAAAGTGAAGCAGAAGCCCTGCGGCGAGTCCTCCCGCAACGGGAATGATGAGCATCCACACAGCGCGGCTCGGCCCCTGTAGAGCAATAGCCCGCTCGATCATGTTTGCCGATGCAAGCTTGATCAGCTTGTGATACGTAACGGCCACAAGCCCGCATGCTATGGCGATGGTTATGGTCAGGATGAAATACTTTTGATTGGCGGGTAGACGAAGCCTTTGAAACAGGCGAGTCGCGCCAAGTTCAACGCGATACCATTTCGTAGTTTGTTCCGCTTGATGCACCTTTATTCTGGACTAGTCTGTTGATTGAATCTGAAACTCATTTCCGCGCAGGGGCCGCAGCCGCAGCCACTTTTAATTCGCTTACAACTTTCTTTACTCCCGGCACGCCCTGCGCGACGCGCTCTGCAAGCAATTGTTCAGCGCGAGTCCGCACGGTTCCCGACAACGTGATTGTGCCGTCTTCGGCTTTGGCGTTCATAGTCAAAGTATCGAAAGCGCCGGTTTCATACAACTCGAATTTGACTCGCTTCGCAAGGTCAACGCCAGGATCAGCGGGCGCAGAAGCACTTACAGGCGGCTCGGTCGCGGCTTGAGGATTCGTCACACTCAGATTGTTGGTTACGCCCGCAACGCCGTCAACGGCGCGCGCTGTTTGCTCTGCGCCATTTTTTTGCGCGGGCGTATCAACCGAGCCTGAAAGGGCCACCACGCGGTTTTCGACTTTGACTTCGATGTTTTTGCCGCCGAGTTCCGGGCTGCGCGCGAATGATTCGAGAATCGTCGTGCGAATTTCAAGGTCTTCGACGCGAACGCTCTCGCTCGTCGGTTTAGCTGTGGGGTCTACTTCAATCTGATTGGTGACTTCCTTCACGCCTTCCGTGTCGCGCGCGATCTCTGCCGCAAGCGATTTCACATCTTCGGAAGGAGCTTTGCCCGTCAGCGTAACAACACCGTCTGTTGTAGTGACTGAGATGTCGTGCCCGGAAACACGTTTTGAAAGCCCGAACGCGGCCTTCACTTTTGCCGTCGTAGCTCCGTCAGCCGATGACGAGAAAAGTGAATTGACCCAGTCGGGTTTCTTCAAGCCGTGTGAGTAAATGTAATAACCGACT
>DATEKX010000550.1:0-10250 GCA_035277165.1 Blastocatellia bacterium
CCGGGTTCGGCAACTCTTTTATCGCGCCACGCGCTACGCCGCGCGCATCCTGGCTGTTGATGCCGCGCCCGTAATTCAAATAAAAAGTTGTCGAAAGACGCTTTGACGGAGTGTAAGCGACGTTGACTTTAGGCTGGAACCGGCCTTGACCAGCATGCCCGGAAAACTGCGGGTTGATTTTGTCTTCCACAGAAAATCTGAAGTAGTCGAAACGCACGCCGACATCCAGATGCAACCGGTCGCCGAACAGATATATTCCCTGTTGCACATAGCCTGCTGTATTCGTGATATGAGCATCGGCTTTAGTGGTCGTCAGAAATGGAATGCGATCTTTTTCTTTATACAGCCCTACGTTGGCCTGTGTCGCATGAACATTTCCCCCGGCGATGAAAAGCATCTGACGCCCGAAGATGCGATAAGGATGGATGTACTGCAGCGTGCCTCCTTCCTGCAATCGCGAATCATGCTGTTGAATCCCGTCGCCGTTGACTTCATCATCTAGAAAGAACGTGAAGTTGGAAAAGAGATCAAACAGCGACCGAGACACAAAGCCATCGGCTTTGACAATAGAACCATCTCGCCATTCTTTGCGATAATAAGTCCCGAAAATTCCAGTTCGCACGCGACCGCCCGTTGACGGGTCAATGAAACCGAACCGATCCAGCGCGCCTTCCGACACAAGGTCTAAGGGAATCTGGCCGGACGAGAAAAAACGATTTCGACCGAAATTGAGCTTGAACCCAATGGCTTCTCCTTCGCTCAAGTTATATGTGTAATTGCCCGTCACGTTATCTCGCCTGTACCGGCCCGGATTCTTGAACGGCCCGTCAGTATATGAAGGCTCGTAAGCGATGAAAGAAGCGGCATCTTTCAACTGCGGGCTGTAAGCAAAAAACCCTCGACGGCTGTTGAATGAGCCGCCCTGCCCCCGCAAAGTCAGTTGATCGGGCAAAGATTCTTTCAATCGAATATGCACAACGCCCAGCCCCGAAAAGTCTCCGTACTCGACGCTGAAAGGCCCGTTGAGAATGTCAACATCCTGCACCAGTTCAGGAGTCAGGCTTTTGAGTTGACCCAGGTAACCTTGCCCGTGCCCCTGCGTTCCCTGATTCTGTTGCACACCGTCAACCAGAAACTTCAGCCCACCGCCCACGCCTCCGTGATCTAGGTTGTATCCGAACCGGCGAACTTCTAAAGACTTGCCTCCGCCTTCGTGCTGCCCGACGTTGATTCCTGCGTTGAGCGTCTGAACAAGTTGATCGTCCCTGACAAACAGGCTGTCTTTGTAGATAGTATCGTTGCGCCGGTCAATAGTCGGGTCGAGCGCAGTGGCTTGAATCACTATGCTTTCGTGTACGGGAGGAATAATGTATTTCACTTTGAGTTGAAGGTGTTCGGTCGAATCAGTAGCAGCTATTAACTTTTCGGTTGCTTCCAGGTTCTTACCTTCCACTCTCACAGTCAGCGGCTCATCCGGCACAGTGATGCTGAATTCGCCGTTCGCATCACTAACGGCTTTCACTTCGCCCGATGAAGAACGGACGACGATGGAAGCGCCTGCCACGGCTTCGTTCTTATCGGTTAGGATGACGCCCGAAAGTGTGCGAGCCGGATGTGCTCGCGCTTCGGAATTACCAGGCAACAAGAAAAAAAAACAGATAAGGGACAGAAACTGTAAAGCTCTGAAGCGACTAATTGTCATCGTGCCTTTTTATCGCGCGCCCAAGTGAAAGCGCATTCCGACTCGCGCAAGCAAGGGCGGGCCGATGGTCTTCACTGGCGTGCGACCAATTGCGTATTGCTGATCGAATAGATTCTCGAACGCGGCGAACACTTCTACATTATGACCAAGCGAACGGGATACAAACAGGTCAAGAGTGAAGAACCGATCAAGCCGCAGCAGGTTCTGATCGTCATCGAACTGCTCGCCGACTGCTCGGCTCTGAATCGCTAGCGTGAAGCGCGAAGGATTCGAGTAGCGTGCTTGCACAGTCAGTTGATGTCGCGCCACTTGCGGAATGAGCAAGCCTTCGAGCGCAAGGTTTGCGGGAAACCGTCGCACTGTCGCATCAACAAACTGGTAGCCGCCCGAAAGCGTGATGGTGTTTGTCAGTCGCGTATCTGTTTCTATCTCGATTCCGCGCGAGCGAGTGCGCCCGAGATTCTGTCGCTGGCGAGTGATTAAATCTGGCGCGACATTCAATGTCACATTCGCTATGGGCCGCGTGATTTCGCTCCAGAAGAATGTTCCGCGCACATGCAGTCTTCTATCGAACGCCGCAAAGTTCGCGCCCGCTTCGCCGCCCGTCAATCGCTCTGCGCGCAACTGGGCGTTTGCCAGCGTCAGCACGTTGCCGACTCGGAACGAGCGATAAAGTTCGTTGAGCGTCGGCGCGCGAAATGCCCTGTAGCCCGACAGGAAAAACGACACGTTGTCGGTCAGCTTGTGAAGCAGTGACAGGCGCGGGCTGAATGCCGTCTCGTCTCTATCGGCAAACTTCGTCACCGTTCCGGGGCCGGGATTGGCAAGCGGCCTTGTTGCCGAAAGCGCGTCGTAGTTGCGCCAGCGATCAAATCGCCCGCCCAGCGTGACGAACCATCGCGGCGTGATGCGAATGATGTCCTGCGCGAACACTCCGACAGTCCGTTCGCGCCCGCCCGCGCCGACTGCCGACGTGATATTGCCGCCTACGATTACGAGTTCGTCGCTTGCGCCGCGCACTTCGCGCGCATCGAACCCGGCAACTAAAGTCTGGCGTGAACCCGCCGCGCGCGACCACTGCGAAGTGAAACCGATTTGTTGAGCGGGCACGCGCTGGCTGCGCGTTAAGGCTTCGGACGCGCGCGAGGCTGAGATGGCCGAAAAGTCTTGATCGTAAATTTGCGCGCTGCCGTAAGCTCGCAATGAAAACGCGCCGAGCGATTCGGATTGCCAGTCACTACCGGCTGACAACTGGCGAATGTATGTGTGATTGGTCTGAAGCGGCGTGCCGTTTTCGCGCGACTCTCCAAAGATTCCGCCGCGCACGAAGACGCGGCCTTTGTCTGAAAACAATCTTTCAAGAGTGAGGTCGAGCGTCGTATGCTCGCTTCCTGCTCGTACATCAACCGGGCCGCGCTCGCGCTCATCAACGATGATATAGCCGTCCGTGTGAAATATTTCGGCAGTAAGCTGGGCGCTCCATTGAGACAGGCGACCGCCCGCGAACAATGAAACGTCAGGCGTTTGCTGGTTGCCATAAGACGCTTCAAATGAAAGCGCTCCATCGCGCGCGTCGCGCGGAATGAAATTGATTACGCCGCCGAGCGCATCCGTGCCATAAAGATGTGACGCGCCGCCTTGCACTACTTCAATCCGAGAGACTGATTCGCGCGGGACGCGGCCCCAGTAAACCCATCCTCCGAAGGGATCATTTATCGGTATGCCGTCGCTCAACGCAACGGCGCGGCTGGCTCCGCTTGCGCCCACGCCTCTGAGCGACACACCTTGCGAAGTAGGATTTGCCGTGCGACTGCCGCTGCGACGAAAGAGCGTGAATCCCGGCACCTGGCGAAGCACGTCATCTAAAGTCAATGCGGCAGTAGTTGTTACGTCTTCGGGCGAGAGCACCAGCACGCTTGCCGCCGTGTCGCTGACGCGCGACAGGGTTCGCTCTGCCGTGACTGTGATTTGATCTGAAAGTGCGGCGGGCACTAGCGCAATGCTCAAGGACTTATCATCTGTGCTCCACTTTCGCTCAAGCGTAGAGAAGCCTGTAGCCCGCACGGTGATTGTGCCGTTCCCCTGCGAAACTGAATCGAATGCGAATCGGCCTTCGCCGTTTGTAGTTGCAGTAGAGGTGAATGACTTGCTTGAAAAAGTGACTTCCGCGCCAGAGATCGGCGCGCCGTTCTGATCTGTGATCGTACCTTCTACTTTCTGCTGCGCGGCTGATGCTTGCAGGCACATTGCCAGAATGAGAACAAGCAAGCTCAATGCGAATCGAAAAGTATTTTGTGGGCGTTGCCGACGGCTATTGAATACGGCAATTATTTCAAAACCTGCTCTCATTGTTTCTACTCCGTTCGCGCGGCTCAAACTCTTGAAGATTTCAGTATGGTACTCGATTTTCGCTCAAATTAGTAAGCCTATCGAGAGCCGATCAGTTCTTACTGTTTGCCGCTTCTATCGCATCAGCCAGCCTTTGCATTCCCGCAGGCATTCCGTTCTCCATCTCTTTCCCAAAATTCTCTGCGTAGTACTGATCGGTCTGTTCGCCTTCGATGCTGACCTGCTGAGTGATGCGAGTATTGCCGTCCGCAGCGTCCGCAAACATCCAGAGGAATTTCGCGACTGCTCCCGGAACAACTATTTCTATCAGCGCGCGTTTGCCATCTTCGACTTCGGTTATTTGCCACTCAATCGGAGGCTGGTCGCCGATTTTTGTAGCGCCCCGGCTCCCAACGGCAAATGGGCCATCGAGTTCAACGGAATCTACTCCCGGATCAACAACGGCCCAGTTATCTACATTAGTCCAGAATTGCCACGCAAAATCTCGACCAACTCGGCATTCGACAGAGTGTTCACATTTCCACATCGCAGGTCTCCTTGTCTAATAACTAAGCTCCATAGGAGCGACCTGTCTATAGTATCAATTAAGCAAATAATATGTAGCTCCGTAGGAGCGACCTGTTGATTCAGAGGTCGCTCCTACGGAGCTACAGAAAAATATTAACGATGCTGAGCCTATAGACAGGTCATCCCTGGCGGGACTGCTGGAACTGTCTCTTAAATAGTAAAAGCAATTACGGAATCGCCCATCTTCGTTCCAAGCTTTCCGTGCCCTCCGGCGCAGATCACGACGTATTGCTTTCCGTCTTTCCCTTGATAAGTCATCGGCATTGCCTGCGCGCTCGCGGGCAGTTCCGCTTTCCACAACTCACGACCTGTTTCAACGTCGAATGCGCGGAGATAGTTGTCCATAGCTGCCGCGATGAAGACCAGTCCGCCCGCCGTGATGATTGATCCGCCCAGATTGAACGAACCCCATTTCGCTGATTCGGGCACCATCGCCAGTTGCGGGATCTGGCCGAGCGGGACTTCCCATCGCACCGCGCCCGTCGCGAGATCAACCGCAGTCAACGCGCCCCAGGGCGGCGCATTGCAGGGCGCGCCGCTCGGAGCGCGCAGAGGCTCGCGATACATCGCATAAGGCGTTCCGGTTTGCCGACCAAATTCGCCTTTCAATCTGTTGTTCTCGCCTGATGATCGCCCTTTATTATATTCATCGCGCGGGATTAGTTTTACCAGAAAGGCGAGCCGGTTCGTGTTTGTAATCAGCAACCCGCGCCTCGGATCATAAGACATGCCGCTCCAATTCATTCCGCCCACATTTCCCGGAACGGCTATCGTGCCTTCGAGGCTCGGCGGAGTGAATACGCCTCCCGAACGCAGGTTTTTCATTTGCTCGCGGCAGGCATCGCGGTCGGCTGGCACCATTCCCCACGCATCATCAACGGTGAATTTCTGAGGCACGAGCGAACGCGGCATCACAGGAAAAGGCTGAGTGGGCGAAGCCTCTTCACCCGCCACGGTGCTCTGAGGAACCGGGCGCTCTTCGACTGGAAAGAGCGGCTTGCCTGTCTCGCGATGAAGCACGAACAGATGGCCTATCTTCGTTCCAACTGCTACAGCCGGAACGTTGCGGCCATTGCGCTTCATCGTTATGAGCACAGGCTGCGATGCGACATCATAATCCCACAGATCATGATGCACGACCTGAAAGTGCCACACGATTTTTCCCGTCGAAGCGCGCAATGCGACAACCGAGTTAGCATAAAGGTTACTGCCTTTCCGCTCGCCGCCGTAATAATCAGGGCTTGGACTGCTGGTAGGCACAAAGACGAGATTGCGCTCAGGGTCAACAGAGATGATAGACCATGCGTTGGCCGCGCCCGTGCGCATGGCGCTTTCGCCTTGCCAGGTCTTTCGCGCGGGATCATCAACCGATTTCGGTATAGGGTCCCAACTCCATTGCAGCTTGCCTGTGCGAGCGTTGTAAGCGCGCACCACTCCGCGCTCAAGTTCGACGCCGCGATTGTCGCCGAGCGTAGAGCCTACGATTAGCAAGTCGCCTATGACTGCGGGCGGAGATGTCACCTGATACTCACCACGGTCAACCAGTCTTACGTCGCGAGTCAAATCCACCTGCCCGTCTTGCCCGAAGTCTTTGCAAAGCTCGCCGCTCGCGCCGTCAAGCGCTATCAGCCGAGCATCTATCGTCGCCACGTAGATTCTGCGACGCGCGTTTCGATCAACCCACGTAGAGACGCCGCGCGATGTGACTTCCGAATACCCTTTCGTTAAATCAACTTTAGGATCGTATGTCCATTTTTCTTTTCCCGTTTCGGGATCAAGCGCGATCACGCGATTGAAAGGCGTGCTTAAATAGAGAGTTCCGTCAACCAGTATGGGCGTGGCTTCAAACGCGGCCTTGCTTGCAGAACTGCCTTTTTCTTTGGCAGCGCCCGTTCGATACTCCCAGGCGACTTTAAGGTTTTTCACGTTGTCGCGATTGATCTGATTGAGCGGCGAGTAGCGCGTGCCGCCTCCGTCGCGGCCATAAGCGGGCCAGTCTCCGTCAGATTTAGATGCGGCAATCGTTTTCACACTTGCGTTGACCAGAAAGCAGATAACAAGAACCGGCACAAAGAGCTTCTTCAATCTAATAATCATCCTTGCGATTCTCCTGTAGCGTTAGATCATACATGAATCCCAGTATCTTTAATGATGACGCGCGGAGCAATGTTTCGGGGACTTGAGGGCTTGAGGCAGGGACGAGCGGGCCGCGATCTTAGAGCCTGTTTTTGAAATGGCAGAGCGATCCGCAAACAGCCTGCTCGCGCAGGCGTCAGCATCTAGAGACCGTGCCGCTGTCGCCCGTTTCACGGGCTTATGCAAGATTGTGAACCTAGCATCCCACATCTAAGGATGTGGGCTAGATGCTGACACCCGCTTCGCGGGTTATTTCAATACTCGATCTTAAAACCGATTGGCAAACAAATCTGATGAGCGGTCGAGATAGCGGCGACTCCAATTCATTTGCGATCCGTCTTTCAAGATGATGCGGTACTCGCCATGAAACCAGGGCTGTAGCTCTTTGATGCTGTCGAGGTTTACAATCTGCGAGCGATTGATTCGCAAAAACCGCGCGGGGTCGAGCCGTTTGTTCAATCCTTCGATTGTTCCTCTCATCGAATAAACATTCTTGTCAACGTGCAGCCTGACATAATTCTTTGCCGATTCGATCCACTGGATTTGGTCTACGCGCAGAAAGAACGCGCGATCTTCGCAGTGAATCAGCAATCGCTCGATGTAGCGCGGGCGGCCTTTGAGTTCTTCAAGCAACTTGCTCACGCTTTCGCTTTCATCCGCGCCTCGCTTGATAAAGGCTCTTGCGCGGTCGAGCACTTTTTCAAACCGGCTCGGATCAAACGGCTTGAGCAGGTAATCGAGCGCGTGAACCTCGAAAGCGCGCAACGCGAAATGATCGTGCGCCGTGACGAAGACGATTTGCGGGAGAGGCTCGAAGTCTAACGCTTCGAGCACGCCGAAACCGTCAAGGCCGGGCATCTGCACATCGAGGAAAACAAGGTCTGGTCTGTTTTGCTGAATGCTTTCGACGGCTTCGCGCCCGCTGCTGGCTTCGCCCACTATTTCCATGTCGGGCTCGCTTTGCAGATAATGGCGAATCTTCTGCCGAGCGGGCCGCTCATCATCAATGATCATTACGCGGATCATTGCCATTTGAACGCGCTCCGTTGGTAGTGTGCCCGTTTCCAGACGTGTGAAAAGGAATTCTTATGTTGACCAGCAACCCGCCGCCCGCCGCGTCGGCAAGCGTCATTGCCTGCTCTACGCCGTAAAGTTGATGAAGCCTCTGCTGAGTGTTTGAAAGTCCGATTCCGTTTCCGAGCTTACCTTGACGGATTCCCGGCCCGTTGTCGCTCACCTCAAGCAGCAGTGATTTGTCTTCGCGCTTCGCGCGCACGGCAATTCTGAGAGCTTCCGATGCAGGGTCGAGCGCGTGGCGTATCGAATTTTCCACGAGCGGTTGAAGTATCAATTGAGGCACTAAAGCATCTTGCTGGCCCGGCTCCACTTCGATATTCACGACGAGGCGTTCTTCAAATCGCGCTCGCATGATCTCAAGATAAAGTTTCAAAAAGTCGAGTTCTTCCTGAAGCGTCACCTCTTGAGCTTCGGAGTTGCGCAGTGACAAACGCAACAAATCGCTGAGCCGCGCTATCATCTCGTCAGCGGCGCGCGGGTTCTGATAGACCATCGCCGAGATAGTGTTCAGCGTGTTGAATAGAAAATGCGGCTGCAACTGCAGACGAAGTGACTGCAACTGCGCCTGCGCTAATTGCGTTTCAAGCTGCGCCGTATTCAGTTCTCTGTCACGCGAACGGCGGTAATGATCAAACAGGTAGATGAACGTGACCATCAGCCAGTAACTGATTACATCGTTCGAGAATTCCATCAGGTATCTGATGGACATAATGCCGTAATCGTAAGGGCCGCGTCCGGCCATATAAGCAATGGCGTTGCGCGTGATGGCTATTAGAGTCGTGTGAGCAAGCGAAAACAGCATCATCGCGGCCAGATGAACAGGCAGTCGCCGGAACCAGTTGTTGCGATTTACAGGGAATCGGCGGGCAAAGATGACGATAAGCGGAAACAGTATCGCGGCAGTATATGCCCCTGTCATTTCTTCCACAAATGTTCCGAGGAAGTTGCCGGGCCTTTCTCTGGCAAGGTTGTCGAGATACTTGTAAGCAAAGATTAAGAGGCCGTGCGCAGTGAAATAGCCGATGATCAATAGCCCGATCAACCATCGCTGAGTTTTTTTGGAATCCGTAGACATCACTTCAAGCCGAGGGGAGTTTGGAGTACAGCCTTCAGGCGGAATGCTTAGTTTATGACATATTCCGCCTGAAGGTGGTACTCCAAACCGCGCTATTTCTTCTTCGAGTAGGTGACGCGCCATATTTTGTGCGCGCCGTCGTCTGCGATTAACATTGAACCGTCTTTCAAAACGAGCAGTCCGACGGGACGGCCCCACACTTCGGGCTTGTCTTCGCCCAACATCCAGCCCGTCAGAAAATCGTCGTAGCCGCCGACCGGCTTACCATCTTTGAATCTGATGCGAATGATTTTGTAGCCCGTGCGCAGCGAGCGATTCCACGAACCATGCAGCGCGACGAAAGCATCGCCGCGATACTCCTGAGGAAACATGTTGCCTTCGTAAAAGACAAGTCCAAGCACCGCCGAATGCGCTTGTATCAACACATCAGGCACCATTGCTTTTTGAACCAGATCGGGCTTTTCGCCTTTGCGGCGCGGGTCTTCGTTCTTGCCGATGTAGGAATAAGGCCATCCATAAAAAGCGCCTTGCTGGAGTTCAGTCACATAATCGGGAACGAGGTCGTTGCCGATCAAATCGCGCTCCTGCACGGCAGCCCACAATCGTTTCGTCGCCGGGTTCCAGGCAAGCCCAATCGGGTTGCGCGTGCCCGTCGCAAAGAGGCGATGACCTGTGCCGTCAGGGTTGAACTCAGAGACAGCCGCGCGCATCGGTTCTTCTCCCGCATCAACGTTCGACTTCGAGCCTACGGTCACGTATAGCTTGGAGCCGTCGGCGTTAAATATGAGGTTGCGAGTCCAGTGCTCGCGGTAGCCGTTCATCGGAAGGTCTGCGATCTTTTCGGGCGCGCCTTCGGCTGCCGTTTGTCCCGGCTTGTATTTGAAACGGACCACCGCATCTGTGTTTCCGACGTAAAGATAATCGCGCCAGAACGCCATGCCGAAAGGCCGCGCGAGATTCGTGGCAAAGACGAATCGCTCGTCAACTTTGCCGTCGTTGTCTTTGTCGCGGAGTACGCTTATGCGCTGGCCTTCGGACTCAGCAACGAATACGTCGCCGTTGGGCGCAAGGGTGAGCCATCGCGGTCTTTCAAGATTGCCTTCGGCAAACACGTTTGCTTCAAACCCCGGCGGAAGCGTGAGGCTCGCGCCTTCGGGTCGGGGTATTACGCGCGAAAAGTTGACCGGGCCTTTCTGCACTTCGGGCGGCGGCAGGTCAGCCAGCGTGATGTTGTAATGCGTGGGCGCGGGCTTTGCGGCAGATTGATCTGACGGCGAATTCTTTGACGCAGACTGTGCGCAAGCCAGCGAAGCCAGAACGAAAAACGCGACGTGAAATGATGTG
>DATEKX010000551.1:0-15747 GCA_035277165.1 Blastocatellia bacterium
CGTTTTCGTTGATGATCGGCAACACGCCAAGTTCGAGCAGTTTTGTGAGCGTGCTGCGAAGGTTCAGGTAACGCTGGCGATTCGAGAAGTCTTCTTCGGTTAAAAGCACCTGCGCTGTGGTGATACCCAAACGGTCGAAAGCGTCAGAGTAAAGCGACATCAATCGCCCCTGGCCTACGGCTGCAAGCGCCTGCTTGAACGGCAGCAGGTGAGGGCGGCGCGTTATGCCTAATCGTTCAGCGCCTAAACCTACGGCTCCCGATGACACAAGCAGCACTTCGCGGCCCGAACGTTTTAAGTCAGCGATGGCTTCAATGAAAGAATAGAACCGGCTCAAAGCGATGCCGCCATCATCGCGCACCAGAACGGCAGTGCCGAGTTTAATTACTATCCTTCGCGCATCTGATGCTATTCGCTCGCGGTACTGTTGTTCAATCATGCTTCATTGACCAGAGGGATGACCTCTTCGGCAAAACGCTCCATCTCTTCGCGCATTGGACTCATCTGCATCAGAAGTATCTCGACGCCCGCGTCTCTCAATGCCATTATGCGCTCGGCGATTTGCTCCGCCGTTCCCGTAAGCCCTGTTCTCAATCCTCGATTCGACACGCTGTAATCGCGCAAAGAGAGTTCGCGTTCAAGTTTGCTCTGCGTCGTAAAATCTTTGAAGCCGAAATAACCGGCTGTGTCTTTCACGTCCGTGATTCGATCAATCTCTTTTTGCACTTCCGTATCACTGTTGCGACAAATCGCATAAGCCGCGATCCCGTATGTCATCGAAGCCAGTCCCATCTGTTGGCGGCGGCGTTCCATGTCTTCGACTTTCGGGCGAATATTTTCAGCCGGGTCGCCGTGCATCAAGTAACCATCGCAATAACGAGAGATCATCTGCTTTGCGTCTTCCGATTCGCCGCCAGCGTAGAGCGTAGGCCGAGGTTTGCGAACGGGCTTGGGTTCGAGATGAGCTTTCTCGACTTTGTAATAGCGGCCTTCGTAACTGAATTCGTCTTCGCCCCACATTCCGTCCATCACTTCGATGAACTCGCGCGTGCGTTCGTATCGTTCATCGTGCGCGACCCATTGCCCGCCGTACTCGCGCATCTCCTGCTCCCACCACGCTGAAACAATGTTGAGGCTGAAGCGACCTTTCGAGATGTGATCTATGTTGGCCGACATCTTGGCCGTGATCGCAGGGAGCCGAAAGCCCGGTCGAATCGCATTCATCAATTCCAGCTTTTCGGTCACAGAAGCCAGCGCCGCCGCAGTCGTCCAGCATTCCATCACAGGAGCGGTCGCGCCTTTGATATCGTTAAGATTCAATTCGGCGAGCAACGTGATGTCGTAGCCGATTTGTTCAGCGCGCACGGCAAGTCGTTTGTTGTATTCAAACGTGGCTTCCATCTGTTCGTCTTCGACGTTGCGAAGCCAGCCGCCGAATATCGGCATCCAGAAACCGAATCTCATTTTTTTCATAGCTCTCCTAAATATTGCTGTAGGGGCAGGGCTTGTCCCTGCCCGGATCGTCGTAGACGATGACCGTCATGGCCTGTCGGCCATCCGGGCAGGGACAAGCCCTGCCCCTACAGATTCAGCAGGCGCAGTAGTATTGCCGTTTCTCGAATAAGCTTTCCATTAAAAGAGCAAAAGGTTCAGGGTCATCGCTCGACAGCACGGCATCAACTATCGAACTGTTTGAACCATTGCGCCCGCTAATCAATTCGTTCCATTCCTGCCGGGTGAGCGTTGTTTCATCACTGCCCAACTGCGCGCGGCGCAAGGCGACGTAATCTTTCAGGTAGACCCAACGGATTTCGTCCTGCTGCCGTCCCGCTGCTTCGACATTTCCATAAATCGCATCCGCATAAGCGAGCCAGGGCAAATCAATTCCTGCGCGAATCGGAAGCCCTATCCATTTCCACACGCGCGTGTTGATGTCGAGCAGTTTGAAATCCCTGTCGCGTTCGTCGTAGATGAATTCGACTTCACTGATGCCTTGATAGCCGAACTGATTGAGCACGTCCGTGCCGCGTTCGATTATCTCTTCGACATAGCGCGAATCTACAAGACAAGCCGTGCCGAAATCAGCCGGATATTGTTCGAGCTTGCGACCGACGAAAACGCCTTTCGCCTGACCATCGCGCCCGACATAGCTGCACAATGAATAAAAGCTGTCTGTGCCTGCGCCTACGATCTCTTGCGCAAGCAGAGGATGCCGCGCCGCGCGTTCCGCAAGCTGCAGAAACTCTTCGCGCGACTCTACGCGAAAGACTTTTTCGCCGAACTCGTTTGTGAATTCCCGTTGAAGCGCAGGTTTCAAGATGCACGGGAAACCGACTTCCGAGGCTACCTGACTTGCGTTCCCTTCGTTCAAATAAAATGTTCGCGGAATCGGTATCCGGCGCTCTTCGCATTTTCGATAGAGCAGATTCTTGTCGAGTATTCGTTCGATGGTGTCGAGTTCGGAAAACGGCAGCCGAAAATATTCTTCGAGTTTTTTGCGATGCCGAGCGACCGCAAAAACCCATTCGTCAAGACACGGAAACAACACAGCTTTTTTCTGCAACGCAGAACCGATCTCTATCAGCAAATCAATGAACGCCTGCTCGTCATCAAGCGGGTAAGGACAACGCCCCGCGACGGTCGTGTGCTTTGAATGCAGACCGTAACCTTTCTGATCGCGGTCAAGCCCGATGACAGGCACGCCGCGCCTGCCGAGCGAACGAGCGACCGCCAGCCCCGTTATGTGACAATTGAAAACAACGGCTGCGGGCATGTCCGAACCATTCTCGGCTGCGCGAATGGCTGTGATGAGACTTGCTGGATCATCAATCATTCCGAACCCTCTTGTATCCTTTGCACAAGATTACCGGCCTCGCATGTTTCGCACTGGACAAGTTTTTCTGTCTCTTCCGGCTCATAGAATATAGTGCAGGCATCTTCGCCGCAATTGCCGCACGTCCACCTGACGGCGGGCAATTCATCGTGAATCATCTTTATAACTTCGCCGCTCACGCAAAAGGTGTTTTCGTCCATTTCATTTCGTCCTCGGCGTGTAATATCTTTTAAGCCAACTGCTCAAACCGTCCAGCCCTGTAAGCAAGACCCGCTCGGTGATATTTGCCTGATCCAACTTGTCGCGCACTTCCCACTTCAGCTCAGAGGGGATGATTATTTTCCTGCACAGTTCCGCGTGCTCTGCGAGCCATTGATCGAGCCTCGCAGTCGGGCTCGACATCAAAGAGAACAGCGCGAATTGATTCACTATGCGATCATCAAGCGAAGGCGGCTCGAAGAAAATCACAAATTCGTCTTCTGATAAACGATCAAAGTCGCCGAGTGAAGTTGCAACGCGGTTGAGCATCTCAGCCGTGAAAGTATAAGAGCCTTCTTCCTGTAATACAGCTTTCAGTTTGTCAGGCAACAGCAGATTAGCCAGTCCGAAATCTACGGCCCAGATGATTCCGTCAATGTCGAAATTATCGAGGCGCGCGGTGGCGAAATGCATCGCCACATAAGGCGAATAAGTCCAGTCAATCAACCGGGTCGGCAACCCGTGATGCTGGCCGAGCGCAAGCCAGTCCCATATCGAATCCGTAGGCGCGCTGTTGCGTTGAGCGTACTTGCGAAAGTTCCTGATCAAGTGGCCTTCGAACCTCTCTGCCGCGCCGCCTAGTCTTATCAATCCTGTCTTCAAATCATAAGACGAATCGGACAACCCGCGAAAAGCGAAGTTTGGCCGAAAGCGAGAGATGGGCTCCGCCCACGACCTCTCGTAGAGTCGTTCGATCAAATCAGTCCAGCTTGTTACACGAATCTCTTCCACCGTTATGTCCGCTCAAGTTTACTTTGATAAGTATTAATTGAAAGCAGGCTTAAAACAAGGAGCAAAGCCCGCAAAGATGATTTCTGATCTTTGCGGGCTTTGCCCTTTGCGTATTCGCGTGAAACTCTTTTCCGAATTAATGCAGCAGTATCGAGTTTTTAGTCACGATATCGTTGTAGGAATCGCATTCGCCGCCTGCGCATTGTTTGATCAGGTCGTCTATGCGCTGGAGCAACTGCGTGCTGAAGTGATTAGGCTCTGCCTGCGGATGCGGCGGCGCGTAATAATTGAAGTAGCTTCGGATTATCACGCTGCGCTCATCAATCGGCAATAACTTCAGGTTTTCGACGAACTTGTCGAAAGTCCCCTGTCGCTGCAGGTAGAACTCGATGTTTGAAACATAGAATGCGGAGACTTTCTCTTTGCTCTCCGCAATGTATTGCCCGATTGCCTTGAGCGCCTGCGTGCCCGACAAATCGCCCACAACCGGAACGATCAAATCCTGGTCTTCAAGCTTTTTGAGGAACTGAAAATCCTCTTCCGAGTTGAAGTAATTCTGTTGTTGCCCCGCCAGATCGCGCTCAAGCAGAAGGTCGCGATAGGTAGGATAGATCGAACGAGGCGGACGATGATAGCTCGAATAACGAATTTCGAGACCGGCGCTAAAAAACGCCTTATGAATCTTTGCTATGGTCTCGAAGTCTGTCTGCGACAGCGTGAAGCCATATTTCTGAACATCCTGCTTCACATCCTTCGAGGTCTTATCAAATAGTTTCTGCTCCGCTGGCGCGCCGTCTATGTAATCAACTATCTCTTTGATCGAGCGCTGCTCCCATCCTTTTGTTTTCGGAAACGGCTTGCCAAAGAAAAGGCAGAGGTATTCGACGCGATTGCGCGCGCGACCGAAGAGAGCTTTGAAGAGCAGGTGCTGAAGCAGGTTGTCGCGGCGAATGTCTATGATGATCGCCATTTTCGGGCGAATCTTTGCGATGTAAGTGAAGCTCTGGTCAGGCCCGACGCCTATATAAATGCCGTTTGAGACATTCATCTCGCGCAGTTTTCCGAGCACGTGCTGATAAGAAGTCTCATTGGAAATCAGGTTGTCCGAATCAAAATAGCCGCCCGGTTCTGACAATCGGCTGGAGAGCGCGGAAAATGCCTTGTGGTCTTTGGCCGTGCTGCTTGCAGCCGTGCCGATAACCAGCGCGCTTAACACTGTGGCAATTACTACGCGATTAAATAACAACTTTCTTGTTTTCATCTTCAACCCTCAAAACGATTTTGTAAGGGAGGGCCTGCGGCGCGCTCCCCGGACTGAGTTGATTCATTAACAACTTTACTGCTTCGACTGCGGCGAGCGAGCAGAGAGCCGTCTGTAATAATCTTCGATCATCTTGCGATAACGGTCGGGCGCGTCTCCGTCGCTTAAAGCGCCGGGGCCGTTGTTGCCGAGTTTCGCTTGCAGTTTCTTTGCCAGTTCGATTTCGATTTGGCGAAGCGGATCAATGACCTCGCTCTTGAGCAGAGCTAACTGCGCCGGATCGCTGAACGCGTTCGGGTTGAGTTGCCGCAACTGCTCGATTACGCGATTTAAGTCTTTGGCAAGCTCGCTGTTGCGGCCAAGCGCGCGGCGCAAGTCTTCTGCGTCCGCGAGCCGCTGGCGCAATTCGCTTTCAAGCTGACGCGCTCCGCCTCGCGGCGGGCCTCCGGCGGCAGATGTTCTGCCGCTCGTGTCGTTGTCAGGACTTGCCTGCCCTCCTTGCTGGCTCGACTGCTGACCTTGACCTTGTTGACTTTGGCCGCCTTGCTGTCCCTGCTGACCTTGCTGTCCTTGGCCTTGCTGACCCTGTTGGCCTTGCTGCCCTTGTTGCCCTTGTTGCCCTTGCTGACCTTGTTGCCCCTGTTGGCCTTGTTGGCCTTGCTGACCTGCTTGCTGACCTTGTTGGCCCTGCTGGCCTTGCTGGCCGCGCGACTGTTGCCCCTGTTGCCCTCTTTGGCTCTGCTGGCCGCGCGCTTGCTGGTTGCCGCGTTGTTGGCCCTGATTGGCACGAGACTGGCTCTGGGAGCCATTTTGAGCCTGTTGCTGTCCGGCTTGATTCTGTTGCTGGCCCTGTTGACCTTGCTGGCCTTGCTGCTGATTTCCCTGCTGTTGGCCGTTTTGCTGTTGTCCGGCGGATTGCTGATTGCCTTGATTCTGTTGTTGCCCTTGTTGGCCTTGCTGCCCTTGTTCGCCGTTTCTTTCCGATTCCGCCCTTCGCCTCAGCGATTCAAGATTATCGGCAAGCTCGCGCGCGCGGTTCAGAGCGTCTTCCATGCTTTCGCCCTGAGTGCGACGGTTCGCGCCGCCTTCGGCAGCTTGAATATTCTTCAACACATCTTCGATATTTCCGCGAATGATTCGCTCGCGTTCGCGCGCCTGCTCGAACCAGTTGTTCTCGATCAATTGATTGTTCTGGCGAATGCGGTCGGGGATTCGGTTGTTGCGAATCCCGCCCGCAGCCTGTCGCAGCTTATCGCCCGCCTGCTGGCGATCTCCGCCCATGCCGCGCGCCGCCTGATCGAGGTCGCGCTCAAGCCCTGACATTTTATCCGCGAGCGCCTGCTTGCGTTCTGCCAGTTGTTGTTTCTTATCATCGCTTGCGCCGCCCGATTGACTGTTGCGCGCCATCTCGTCAACGCTTTTTGCGATGTCGTCTTGCCGCTTCAAAGCTTCTTCGGCTTGCTGTTTGAGTTGCTGAACATTCTGCTGCCCGCCCGCGCGCTGAGACGATTCCAGCACTCGCCGCGCCTGCTCCATTCGATCAAGCGCGCGCATTGCCTGCGCTTGCGCTTCTGCTTCGCGCTGCGCAGAAGAGCCTTGCTGTGAAGAAGCCTGTTGTGAAGCTGAAGCCTGCGAACGCTTCATCTCGTCGGCTGATTGTTGAAGCTGTCGCGCTGCTTCTTCCAGCTTCGGGTCGCGCCGGTCGCGCGACAATCGCTCAAGCTCGCGCGCAAGCTTCTGCGCTTCTTCGATCATCTCTTGCTGCTGGCGTTGCGAGCCGCCGCCACCGCCGCCGCCCTGCTGTTGCTGGCGCATTCGCTGCTCGACCTGTTGCTGTTGACGGCGCGCAAGTTCCGCAAGCCGCCGCGCAAGTTCATCCTGCTGTTGAGAGGCTTGCTGCTGTTGCTGGCGATTTACCGTTTCGTACTGATTCTTCATCTTGTCGAGTTGAAGCTCGAACAGATCGGCAAGTTCTTGTTGCTCCTGCTGCTGGCCGCTGCCTTGAGATTGACCTTGCGCGATTTGAATCTCGCGGAAGATGGCTTCGGCGCGCAGTAGTTGCTGCAACGAACGCTGCTCAGGCGGGAGAGCTTCTTTCGTCTTTTGCGAGCGAAGCTCGGTTATCGCGCCCGTCATTTCTTTAGTCGCCTGCGTGATGTATTCGACGAGCTTTGCATAATTGGGCTGCGAGTTGAGCTGTTCCCCAAGTCGGCGGCGTATTCGTTCGACCAATACTTCCGCATCGGTCTTCAGTTTTTCCTGGCTCAGAGTGACCGCGCCAAAGTTTTCATCCTTCTCTTGCGGAGCATAGGTCGCGAACTCGCGTTGCACACGAAACGTAGCGGCAATTATCTCGCGCTGTCGTCGGGTCAAGGCATTTGAATCCTGCTCGCCGCCGCCTCCGCCGCCGCCCTGTTGTTGCGCTTGCCTGAACTCCCGATCAAACGGGCGGACTTCCAGAAAATATATATCGCTTGTTGATGAATGCCCGTCGCCCGCCGAATTATCTCGCGCCTTGGCATAGTAAGAAATGAAGTCGCCGGGTTGAAGGCCGTGCTCTTCGAGGAAGAATGTATGCGCGCCCGAAAGCGTCTTTGGCGATTCGCTCTTGAGGTCTTGCAACTGTACGCGCTTCTCTTCGCCGCCGTTCACCGAATAGTAAAGCTCAATGGCTGCGACGCCGAAATCATCTTCGGCGCGCACTTGCGAGAAGACTTCTTGAATGCTCGTGACTTTCATGTCGCGACCGGGCTTGTCAATCAAGACGGTCGGAGGTTGATCTTCAAGCAGCGTGATGTCGAATTCGTTCGAGCCGTTATATCGCTCGCCGTCTTCGCTTGTGAGTTCTATGCGATAAGTGCCGTTCTGTTTGACCGTAAGGTTTCCTGAAAACTGATTTTCTCCGCTTGCGGTCATCTCGATCTTTGTGCCGTCGCTCAACAACAGGCGCGCTGACTTCGCATTCGCGCTCAGTTTTGCGATGACCTCAACGACAGTGCCTTTGAGCGCGGCTATCTCGCCGCCGTTTTCTATCTTCTTGGCCGCGAGCCGCGTGTATGCGGGAAAGTTCAAGACGAGATCAATCTGTTTGACGAAAGGCAGGTCTGCCACTTCGAGCGCGAATTCCTGAGAGCGAATGCCGTTGGATTCAACGTAGTAGTTGATCGAATCTTGAATGTTGAAAATGACGAATTGAAATTCGTTGGCGTTGCGCGCCGGTTCCATCTTGTGCGCTTCCCAAATGTCAGCGCCGTTGCGGCGAATGAATACCTGCGCCAATTCCGAATCAAAGCCTGAGAGCGTCGCTTTGATCTGCTGGTCTGAGCCGCGAGGCGCGCGCCCCGTCCCCGGCGTGACAGTTATAGATTTGGCGCTGGCTAAAACTACGTCGCCGGTCGAATAGAGCGCAGCCATTCCGCCAGTCATAGAAGACGGGCCGAGGAAAAGAGCACCCGCAAGCGCCAGAATAATCACAGCCGAAAGAGCGCCATATGCGTAAGTCTGGCGCGGGTCAACTACGCGGTCGAGCTTGACCGTAGAGCAGCGATCCGATGTGTCCGTAACGAGGCGTTCGACTATCGCGGGCGAGGCGTCGCGCGGATTATCAGCGTACTCGACGGATGTGGAAAGCCTCTCCGAGAGCGCACACTTCTCCTCAATCAGCCGAGCGATTTTCCCGTCATTGATATTTGTGCGAAGCGGCCTTATCAAAAACAACAAGGCTGACGCCGTCACTACCACAAGAGGCAAGAGGCGAAGCGCCACGAGCGCGACAGGTTTCTGGCTGAGGCGGTCAGCCGCAAGCGCAGCGACGACGAGCGAAAGCGCAGCGACGGCCAGAGTGATTGCAAGGCCTTTCAGCGCGACCCGTGCGCGAATGCGCGAACGAACTTGCGTGATTAAATCGTTCAGGCTCTTTGATCGAGGACTCATCCCGCGTTCCTCCTGTGGTTTTGAGTATAATCCACGATGGGCACTAAAAACATCAAGTTTTTGTCATTGCTATTAGCTCCGTAGGAGCGACCTGTCTATAGCATAATTCGTAAATAGCTTCCTGTAGCTCCGTAGGAGCGACCTGTTGATTTAGAGGTCGCTCCTACGGAGCTACAGTATGATAATTGCCCCAAATACTATAGACAGATCGCTCCTACGGAGCTAATGACCTGAGCATTAACAAATAACTAATTCGCCAGAACTATCCGACGAGTTTCGCAATTCTGATGCGCCGCGCAAGCAGCGCTTCCGCTACGAAAAACAGAAGCGCCAAAACAAGCAGCGGCAGCCACAATCGTTGCTTCGCTTCAATCTCTTCGGCTGTCATGCGCGGAGAAGAGACAGGCTGCGCGTTCTGGTCGTCCGCGCCCGGTGTGATGCGCGAGATAAATTCGTTCACGTCAAGCTTCGCAAAATCCGATTCTTTCAGTTCAAGGTTCACTGCTGATTGCTCTGTCCTGTCTCGATAGCGAAACTTGTAAAAGCCTATCTCGTTTGCATCCACAGCAAGCTCGCCCGTCGTGTTCTTTCGCGCATCGTCAATGCGATGGCCCGAAGGGCTATCAATTGCCGGAAGCGACCCGTCCGTGTCAGGCGGCGCGGCCAACACTTGCCCGATTGTGTAAGCCGCTGCGGACACTTCCCCGCTCAGATATTCAAGCATCTGGCGCACGAGCGGCAAAAACATGGGCGTGAGCGGCAGGTCGTTCCATGAAGTGTCGAGCGTCGTATTCACAAGCAGCACTTTGCCGCGTCCGGCCAGCCCTTCGACGATTATCGGAGTCCCGTCATCGAGCGCGGCAATCGTAGTCGTCGCGTCGTTCGGCGTTGCGCGGTGATAGCCGTAAACTCGCGTTGAAGTCAGGCGACCGCTACGCGAAAACGGGCTGAAGACAGGATGATCCATCTTCACCTGGCTCACCAGCGCGTAGCTGCGCGATTGAACGATTTCGCCGATTTGAGCGGGCGCAACTCCGGCAAATGCGCGATTGAAATCGCTCGCATCTGTGTGTTTGCCTGCGGCCAGTATCAATCCGCCGCCGCGCTCTGCAAAACTCTTGAGCGACGCAGAAAGCGCTTCGTTAATGCCAGAAGCATCGTTGACGATGATCGCTCGATACGAATCAACCTCAGATGGATTGACAGTGCCTGCGGTTTTGACCGTCAGCGCGTGCTGATTGTTTTCGCCCGCTGCGAGCGATTGTTGTAGAAAGAAGCTCTCGCTGCGACCGCGCGTCGCCGTGTCAATCACCAGCACTTTAGTCTGGTTCTCGCGCTTGATCGTGAAAAAATATTTATCGTCGAGAGCAAAGCCGTCGCCCGTAATTTCAACGCTCGCGCGATTCGAGCCTTCGGGCACATTGAAGCCGCTGAACTCGATAGCCTGCGCGCCGCCTGCCGGGAGTTTCACCTGCCGCCGCTCAACCGTCATGTCGTTGAGCTTGAAATCAACTGTCGCGTCGCTTTCGCCTTCTGCGCTGAAGTTGTTCGTGCGAGCGACAATCTTGCCTGCGTATTTCTGCGCATAGACGACAGGGTCTGCCCGGACTTCGGTCACAGCAAGGTTCGCAGGCGTAGCGTCTGAAACATCTATCGGATTGAACTTCACATCGGGCGGCAGTTTGACCGGCGCGGCAGAACGATTCCAGCCCGCGTCTTGAAAATCCGAGATCAGATAAATCCGCCGATCTCGGCTGCCTGCGTCTTTCAACAACGAGATGGCCGCTTGAATAGCTTGCAGGTAATCGGTCGAACCCAGTCCCGCCTGCATTTGATCTGCAAAGGCGAGCGCTTCGGCGCGGTTCTGTTTGAGCGGCATCAAAATATCGTACCCCTGAGAAAAGAGTACGAGCGCGATTTGCTCATTCGTTGCCGCGTCGCTGATGATATTGCGCGCAGCCTGCCGCGCTCTGTTGAACACATCTCCGTAGCGCATGCTGTAAGAGCTATCAACTAGTATGACGCTGCTCGATTGACTGTCTGCGGCTGAATTGGAACTGGCGCTCGAAAAATAAGGCCGCGCAAACGCGAGCGCGAGCAGAAGCAGCGCGGCACACCTCAAAGCCAGCAGCGCAAGATTTCGCAGGCGGCGTTTGCGAATAGTCTTTTGCTCTATTCGACGCAGAAACATCAATGAAGGAAATTCAAGCTTCACGGCCCGCGTGCGCCTGACAAGATGCACGAGCACGGGCACTGCCGCCGCCAGCGCTCCGAGCAAAAAAATTGGATTCAGAAATGCCATCATTAATCTCAGATAAAATTTCTAACCGAACTGCGAGCGGCGCGCGAGGTACGAAAACAACGCGCTGTCTAAAGGCTCCGAAGTCTTCAACAATTCATAATCAATTCGATTGCGCGCCGCGCCTTCGCTGATCGCGTCAACGTGAGCCCGAATTGCGCGGCGATATTCGTCGCGCAATACATCGGGCAAAACGTGCAACTGCTCTTCTGTCTCTGCGTCTTCGAGCACTAACGGCTCGGCGAAATCGAAATCCAGTTCCTGCCTGTCCAGCAGGTGAAAGACGATGACTTCGTTGCCTCTGAATCTGAGATGTTCAAGCGCCGTTATCAATCGCTCAGGCTCGTCGTACAAATCCGAAATCAAAACGATTATGCCGCGCCGCGTAAGCTGATCGGCCACGAGATGAAGTTGATCCGTAAGCGCTGTGCCGCGACCCGGAACCAGCCGCTCGATCAAACCGAGCGCCGTGCGAAGATGGCCTGAGCGAGAACTGGGCGGCAGATGCTCGACCACGTCTTCATCAAACGCATGCAGTCCGACCGAATCGTGCTGGCGCACTCCGAGAAACGCCAGCGATGATGCCAGGTATTGCGCGTATTGCAGCTTGGTGACTTCGCCGCTCGCGTATCCCATCGAAGCGCTCGCGTCAATCAGCAAATGTATTTGCGCGTTCGTGTCGCCCTGATACTTTTTGATGTAAAGGCGGTCTGTGCGCGCAAGCAATTTCCAGTCGAGGTGTCTGAGATCGTCGCCCGGCATGTACTGGCGATGCTCTGCGAAGTCTGTCGAAAATCCGAGATGCGGCGAGCGATGAAGCCCGCTGATGAAGCCTTCGACTACGGAGCGCGCAATCAGTTCGAGCGAGTTTATCCGAGCCAGCACTTCCGGCGCGAGGAATCTCGTTGCAATCTGACTGCTGCTTTGCACTATCTTTCCTTCAACGAAAATCGGGTTTGTAATCAAAAGTAATCGTGTTGATTACAGTCACAAAACGGCCACCTTTGAGCGTCGGAGTATATTTCCAATTATTAGTGACGGTCTCTGCCGCGTCGTTTAAAAACTTGTCAAACCCTGAAAGCCATCGCGTGAATAAAACGCTCCCTTGTTCGTCAATCATCACAAGAGCTGTTATCTGACCGGCTACGCCCGTGCCAACAGTCCTTCCCGGATTAAAGGGCGGCTTGCGTTCGACCGCTTCGCCTAACAACAGCCCGCTGGTCGCCTGAATCCTGCTTCTTTCCGACTCAGACGGATTATCATCCGGCGACTGGACGTAAGTAATCGCGCGATACATTACTTCAATCGGCTCGTACTCAGGCAATCCGGCATTCAATACCTGTTTGAACGTTCTGCGCTTCGTCCAGTTGCCGCGCGAATCGTATTCATAATCGTATCGCCAATGTAAGCCGCCTGCGCCGAGGTCGTATACTTCGTCGTTGCAACTCCCCTGATTGTCATAAGCGCGACGAATTCGGACGATGACCGAACCATCCGGCCTGTAATATTTCTCTTCAGCAGGTTTACCCTGTGCGTTCAGCGTTGTGACGGCGCTGTATTGAACGCGGCTCTCTCCATCATAGAACTTTCTTTCCTGTTTGCCTTCATCGTAAGTGCAAACAGTCTTGTTGTTCACGCGCCCGCTCTTGTCATATCTGACTTCTTCGGCAATTCTGCCCGTATTATCGAAAGTGTAAACGGTCTTCGTTATCGCCGCATTCTTCGAGTTATACCAGATGGTCTCGGCTTTCTTTGCCGCCTGATCGTAAGAGGTCACGAACTTCGCTTCCATCGAGCCTTTTGAATTGGAGTAAGACTCTTCCACATTGCCGGAAGCCGCATATCGCGCCGCGTATTTCTTAAACACAGAGCCGTCGGGTTTGTTGATCGAGGCTTCAACAAGATTGCGCATCTGATCGTAAGTGGAAACAGAAACCACGACGCGCGGGCCTTCCTCTACCTTATCCGCCTTTTTTGACAGCCCGGCTTTTATTATGCGAACAGTCTGAACCGGGCCGACAACTTCATCTATTTCTCGACTGCGCGGCTCCTGCGCAGCGACCGGGCAAATTAACATGAAGGCAAAGACGGATGTGAATAAGAGTCTCTTCATAAACACTGACTCATAGCCCGGACTTTGGCTCAGGCACGGTTTCGATCAAGCGGCGAATCACATCGTCGGGTTTCACTCGCTCGGATTCGGCGTGGAAGTTCAAAAGTATTCTATGGCGCAGAATCGGGTAGGCCAGTGCGCGCACGTCTTCGACGCTGACGTTGTAACGGCCCATCATCACCGCTCGCGCTTTGCCGCCCAGAATCAAAAACTGCGATGCGCGAAGCGATGCGCCCCAGTTCACCCATCGCTTTATGAAATCGGGCGCGGTGTCACTGACAGGGCGGCTCGCGCCGACGAGTCGAACAGCATAGCGCGTGACCGCTTCGGCAGCAGGCACGCGGCGCACGAGCCGTTGAAACGCCTGTATGTCTTCGCCCGATACATTACGAATGAAAGAAAAATTTTGAACCGAGGTCGTCTGGCTGACCACTTCAACTTCATCGTCTTCGCTGAGGTATCCGATATTGATGTTGAACATGAAACGGTCAAGCTGCGCTTCGGGCAGCGGGTATGTGCCTTCCATCTCAATCGGGTTTTGAGTGGCGAGAACAAAGAAAGGTTTCGGAAGCTGGTAGGTCATCCCTTGAATCGTCACAGTGCCTTCCTGCATGGATTCAAGCAGCGCGGCTTGAGTCTTGGGCGGCGTGCGATTGATTTCGTCGGCGAGAATTATATTGGCGAACAGCGGCCCTTTAATGAATTCGAGTTTGCGATGACCTGTTGCGCGATCTTCTTCGATGATGTCAGTGCCGGTAATGTCGGAAGGCATAAGATCGGGCGTGAATTGAATGCGCTTGAACGACAAATCCAAAACATTCGCCACCGTGCGAATCAAAAGAGTCTTTGCGAGTCCCGGCACGCCCGAAACGAGCGAGTGGCCGCCGACAAACAATGATATGAGCGTCTGGTCTACGACTTCATCCTGCGCGATGATTACCTTGCGCACTTCATTAAAAATCTGATCGCGCGCGGCAATCAGCTTTTCTAGTAGCTCGTCTTCTCTAACTACTTCCTGAGTGTCTATTGCCATTCTCTCCCCTTACGAAGAATTAAGAATTAAAAATTAAGAATTAAAAATTCGTAGCTCTTAACTTCATGACTCGCATTCTTAATTCTTAATTTTTAATTCTTAATTCCCTTCAGTGCGTCAGCGCATAAAAGACGTAATTGACTCCGAACTTGTAAGCGCTGTTGGTGTCTTCAATCGGCTGGAAAGGATCGTTCGACCACTGCCAGTAATCGCTCACATCGTTGTTGTAATTGACAATCATCATCAGCCGCCCGTGCTTGTCGGAAATGCCTAAGAACTCCGGCCTCAGTCTCCCGTAAGGCGAGCGCACTTCGAGCGACTTGATCGAGAAAAAACAATTGAATATAGCGTGCGAAACATCGAGCGGCTTCATCTCGAATTCAGCTTCGGGCAAGGCACGCTTCAAATAATATTGAAAGGTCTGCATGTCGTACGAGCCGCGAAAATCGTCAACAAGCAGAAAGCCGCCGCGCAGCAGGTATTCGCGCATGCCTGCGACCTCTTTGTCGTTAAGCTCCATGTGCCCGACTTCGCAGAGATAAGCGAACGGATATTTGAACAGGTTCGGATCGTCAAAGGTGAAGATGTATTCGTCTTCGTCCAGTACTATGTCGAGCTTCGACAATTCTTTGAGTATTTTGGAAAAGTGCAATCCCGCTTCGGGGTAATCGTGCGACCAGGGCGCGCCTCCGTCGCCTAGATGTTCGCCTGGATACATCGGGCCTGCTTTTATGCGAACGAATTTGAATTTGTCGGATTCGTCTTTCTTCTCGCCCAGCCGGTTGTCTTCGTAGCGAGGCGCGCTGTCGGCAGCGCCCGCAGCCGATAAAGTCACAGGCAGAAGCGTGAGCAGTACCAAAGCGATGATGAATAAAACTCTGCGCATAAGATTATGGATGTCAAATCTCAAATCTTAAATTTGAGATTCTCAGTTCCCTCCCCTCAACTTGAGAAGCAACTCCTGAGCTTTATCAAAGCCCGGAGCGATCTCAAGCGCGCGCAGCACTTCGCGCCTCGCCTCTGCGCGATTGCCGCTCGCGTCTAACGAACGCGCCAGATCATAGTGCGCTGTGGCAATGTCGGCGGGCGCGAGCGCAATCAGCACACGAAACTCGCGCGTTGCCTCCGCAGCGTTCCCTTGCTCAAGATAAACATCGCCCGCGAGCTTGTGCAAGCTGGGGTCGAATGGCTGTATGTAAAAAGTTGTCTTCAACACTTCGAGCGCCCCTGCGCGGTCGCCCATCTCCATCTTCAATCGCGCCAGCTTCGCCGCCGCCTCGGCGTT
>DATEKX010000552.1:0-3170 GCA_035277165.1 Blastocatellia bacterium
TACAACGAGGCGCTCAAGAACGCGGGCGCGGACTCGAACGCTTCGACCTGGGACGACCGCACCGTTTATCACACGGTCTTTTCCAAAGAAGACCTTGACCAGATCATGATGCTGGAGGCAGACCGCTTCCAGAATCTCAAAGTTCCCATCGAATTGTTTAAGACCGAAACCAGAGCAGTGCTCGGCGAGTACAACAAGAACGCGTCAAGCCCTGTGCGAGCGCTTTATGAAAAACTGCGCGACAAGGCATTCGAGTCGCACACGTACCAGCACACGACGATGGGCTACCTGCGTGATGTCGAGAACATGCCGAACCAGTACGACTACAGCCTTGAATTCTTCAAGCGATATTATCGTCCCGAATACACGACCATCGTTGTCGTAGGCGATGTGAAACAAGCGAACGTGATGCCGCTCGTAAAGAAATATTGGGGCGAATGGAAGCGCGGAAGCTACGTGCCGCAGATTCCCAAAGAACCTGAGCAAAATGAGGAACGCAAGGCCGAGATTGATTGGCCGCAACAGACGTTGCCCTGGATTGCCATCGCTTACAAAGTTCCGGCATTCGCGGAAGATCAAAAGGACAAACCCGCGCTCGACTTGATAGGCAGCCTGGGATTTTCGCAGACCTCCGAACTCTACCAGCGGCTCGTCATCACAGAGCAGAAGGTTGATGCGCTCGGAGCCGACACCGAAGATCATAGCGACCCTTACTTGATGACCGTCCTTGTGCGAGTCAAAGACCCGAAGGACGTGGATTATGTGAAGGGCGAAATCATAAAGACGTTCGATTCATTCAAGACAGGGCTTGTGTCAAAAGATAAGCTCGATGCGGTGAAGTCAAATCTGAAATACAGTTTTGCGTTAAGCCTCGATAACTCACAAGCGATTGCCGAAAACGTCGCTCCCTTCGTGGCTCTGCGGCGCACGCCGGAATCGCTCAATAAGGTGTTCGACACTTACGCTTCGGTCACGCCCGAAGACATTCAGGCTATGGCGAAGAAGTATTTCGTCGAAAAACACCGCACCATCGTTACACTGTCGCACAAGGAGAAATCAACAAATGCAGCGCAGAAGCAATAGCCCCTACTTGATCGCATTCATTTTAGTCCTGTCAGTCATTGCGCCGGTCGCGCAAGCCGGAAAGGCTCCGAATAAGATGGCAACAGTGTTACTTCCAAGTTCCTCGCCGCTCGTAAGTTTCCGCCTGTTGTTCAACGTCGGCGCAGCCGCAGACCCTAAAGGCAAAGAAGGGGTCGCAAACCTGACCGCGAATTTGATCTCAGGCGGCGGCAGTCGCGCGATGAGCTATAAACAGATAGTTGACGCTATGTTTCCGATGGCAACGGGCTTCGGCTCGCAGGTTGATAAAGAGATGACCGTCTTCGTCGGCACTACTCACCTCGACAACCTGCAAAAGTATTATCAGTTGATTTCCGACATGATACTGAATCCCGGCTGGCGCGAAGACGACTTCAAACGTATACGCGAAGACTCTATCAACTACTTGAAAGTCAGCCTTCGCGGCAACAACGACGAAGAGCTTGGCAAAGAAGCGCTCTATAACGCGATCTACAAAGGCCACCCGTATGGGCATAACAACATAGGCACGGTCGAGTCGCTTCAAAGCCTCACGCTCGACGATGTGAAGAAGTTCTATCAGGAAAATTACACGCAGGCGAATTTCGTCCTCGGTCTTGCGGGCGGCTTCTCGAAAGAGTTTCAGGCGAAGGTGGAAACGGATTTCGCAAAGCTTCCGGCAGGAAAATCCGCGAAACTCGCTCTCAGCCAGCCCGAAAAGATCAACGGGCTTGAGATGACGATTATTGAAAAAGACACGCCGGGCACGGCCATCTCTTTCGGTTTCCCTCTGCCTGTGAAGCGCGGCGATGCCGATTGGCCCGCGCTGTTGGTGATGCAGTCTTACTTTGGGCAGCATCGTTCGAGCAACAGCTATCTCTATCACAGGCTGCGGCAGATTCGCGGATTGAATTATGGCGACTATGCTTATATAGAATATTTCCCGCGCGGAATGTTTCAATTTCATCCTGACCCGAATCTTGGCCGTCAGCAGCAAATCTTTCAGGTGTGGATTCGTCCCGTCGAGCCTAAAAACGGATTGTTCTCTTTGAGGGCCGGGCTGTACGAGTTGAACAAGCTGGCCCGCAATGGAATGTCAAAAGAAGATTTCGAGGCGACGCGGCAATTCCTCACAAAGTTCGTCAACGTCCTGACCAAAGATCAAGGCTCGCAGTTGGGCTACGCGCTCGACAGTAGCTATTACGGAATCCCGAACTTTACAGGCTACGTGCGTGATCAACTTGCGAAGCTCACGCTCGAAGACGTGAACCGCGTAGTGAAGAAATACCTTCAAGCCGACAATGTAGAGATAGTCGTCGTGACGAAGGACGCCGAAGCTTTCAAGAAAGGCGCGCTGTCGAACGCGCCTTCGCCGATAAGCTATACCTCTCCGCCGCCGAAAGAGATTCTCGATGAAGACAAAGTGATCGAGAGTTATAAGATGAACTTCAACCCTAAAGCGGTCGAGGTCGTTCCAGTAGATCAAGTGTTCGAGAAATAAAAAGCGGCGAGGCTGTTGCAAAATAGTTGTAGGGGCAGGGCTTGTCCCTGCCCGGATTGTGCGAAGCACAATGACAGCCATCGCCTGTCGGCGATTCGGGCAGGGACAAGCCCTGCCCCTACTGTTCAATCCGTTTATGCAGATGAAGCGGTCGCATAGTCTCTGTTTATTCAGAATTATTTTCCTGTGTTTTGCAGTTGCTCTGACGAGCGTCGCTGCGCAGGCAGGTGATGATCCGCCCGAATGGTTGAAACGCGCCGCAGCCGCAACCACGCCGGTCTATGGTAAAGACGTGCCCGCCGTCGTTCTTTTCGACGAATCGAATGTTGCTGTTGATGACGATGGTCGGATTGAGACGACAAACCATTACGCAGTGAAAATACTTACACGCGACGGGCGCGGTGAGGCCATAGCCAGAGAGATTTACAACACAGGCACGGGCAAGGTGCGCGAGATTCGCGCGTGGGTAATTCGACCTTCGGGTGAAATCAAAAAATATACTAAGAATGAAGCCATTGATGTGGCCATCGTTGATAACGACATCTACAACGAGGCGCGCACGAAAGTCATCGTTGCAAGCAATGATGTC
>DATEKX010000553.1:0-5798 GCA_035277165.1 Blastocatellia bacterium
CGCCGCGCTTCATATCCTCAAGCATCGCCTCATCAAAATCAGGCAGCGTGTTCATGCGTAGCCACGCCTGGCTCGATTCGTACTCGGCGACAAGCGCGCTGCAACTCCCGCACGTTTCCACATGCGCGGACACTCGGCCTACTTCATCGTTTTCAAGATCACATTCGACGTAAAGCGGTATTAGTTCTTCAATGCGCCTGCAATTCATCTTGCTAACCTCTTCGCTTCTGGTTCAGCACGCGGTCGCGATAGAGTTTTATCTTTGCGCGAGCCGAAGCCACCTGTGAGCGCACGGTAACCGGGCTTGAACCCAGCACGCGCGCGACTTCTTCCGTCGTCAGTCCTTCCAAATCTCTAAGCACGAGCGCGGCCCGCTCTTTCTTCGAGAGCGTGTTCAAGGCTTCCATGACAAGAGCGCGTTCTTGCGATTTGATAGCCGAGGCTTCGACATTTTCGCTGCTCGCCATCGAGTCGAGATTTCCCCTGTCTCGTTCAGCTTCGAATGAATCCAGATGATGATAACGGCTGCGTTTTCGCCCGTGGTCGCGGCAAACGTTGATCGCGATTCGATAGAGCCAGCCTGCAAAATCCTGATCGAGCCTGAAGCTGTCGAGGTATTTATATGCTCTGAGGAAGACTTCCTGCGCGGCGTCGCGCGCGTCCTCTTCGTTGCCGAGCATACGCCATGCGGTTGAAATAACTTTGCGCTGGCAGCAGACGACTATCTGCTCGAATGCTGCTGAATCGCCCGCCTTTGCTCGCTCGATGAGCGAAGTCAAAGGTGAGTTATTGCTCTCCGACGCAGCTTCTCTCAGTCCAAGGCCGTTTGTCATCAAAGCTATTTCAGCAACCTCGCCCGACATCATTTACCTTCCTTGCCACCTCACTATTAACTACTCGACCTGAGCAGAAAGTGTTGAAAAGTTTTTTTGATATGGGAATCCTCTCATCGTTAAACGCGATGTCGGCGACCGGGTTCTTTATTAAGCTGCGGGCAATGAAGGTTATTTAAGATACTCGCGCCCGATGGCGTCAATCTTTTCGACGCGGCGACGGTGGCGGTCTTCGGTAAGCTCGGTTGAAAGCCACGCGCGGACTATCTCGCGCATGCGGTCGTTTGAGATCATCTTGCCGCCGAGCGTGAGCACGTTCGCGCCATTATGCTCGCGGCTGTTGCGCGCCGACGCTTCGTCGTAGCAGTTGCTTGCCCGCACGCCCGGCACTTTGTTGGCCGCCATGCAGGAACCTATGCCCGCGCCGTCAACGACTATGCCGAGGTCGCACACGCCGCGCGCGACTGCGCGAGCAACTGCGTGCGCGTAGTCAGGGTAATCCACAGCTTCCGTCGAATGCGTGCCGAAGTCTTGAAAGTCATGGCCTAAGTCTGAGAGCAGGCGCTTGATCTCTTCTTTCATTTCAAACCCGCCGTGGTCTGCGCCCAATGCGATACGCTTCGGGCGCGCGGCTGAACGGCGGCGCACACGCTCTAGCTGCAGGCCGCGCTCGCGCACCAGATCAGCGGCGAGCGGAGTAAGTATTGCGCCTTCATCAATCCGCAACGTATCGCCCTCGGTCGCCGAGCGAAGCTCCTGCTCTGTGATTACCTGCTTGCCTCTTTCATCAATCACGCTCATAGCGTGTTAGATTTTAGATTTCATATGTTGGATTGTCGAAGGAAAAAACGCGGCTGCGTTGACAGACGTGCGTGCGCTTTCGTATATTGCACGCTCACCCCATCAAATTAATAGTCAGGAGAGACCAATGAGCGCGCAGGAAAGTCCTTCTTTCATCAATGACCCGAACCTCAGAGTTTTAATCAGCACCGAAGAATTGCAAACGCGCGTGCGCGAGTTGGGCCAGCAAATAACGCGCGATTACGCAGGCAAAAATCTCCACCTGTTAGGAGTGTTGAAAGGCGCGTGCGTCTTTTTGTCTGACTTGATGCGCGCGATTGATTTGCCGATGTCGCTCGACTTCATAGGCATTTCAAGTTACGGCGCATCGACGAAATCGAGCGGCGAAGTTCGCATAACCAAAGACCTCGACGTAAGCCTTGCGGGAAAAGATGTGCTGGTGGTCGAAGACATCATTGATACCGGGCTGACGTTGAATTATATGGTTAACATATTCAAGTCGCGCGAAGTGAATTCGCTTCAAATCGCCGCGCTGCTCGATAAGCCCGACCGCCACCAGATAGAAGTTGACGCGCAATACATAGGCTTCACTATCCCGAACCACTTCGTCGTAGGTTATGGCTTGGACGTAGGCGAGTTGTACCGCAACCTTCCCTTTATCGCGGTGCCGGAAAATCCCGAAAGCCTTTTGATAAAGAAGTGATTCCCGATAACAGCTTCCGAGCGAAAGCAAATGACACAGCAAAGGGCGCGGAGATGGCTGAAACTCTCCGCGCCCACGCAAATTAGCCGAGATACAAATTACCTCCGCCTCGTCCTTCTGGGTGTTAAAGCAGTCGTGGCTTTTGAAATAGTCACTACATCTATGTACGCGTAAGTCGGATTTATTTGTGTCGAGTTGTACTGTAGTTTCGGAGCAATGTACCCCACCGCGACCGCGGAGGGCGTGAGCAGATTAAACGGAATCGTATATTTCTGGTATCCGTTATATGCCTTGACCTGCGCCTGCGATAACACGCCGTTGACGCTAACAAGCAGCGTGATCTTCTTATACAGGCCATCCGGTGCAATGCTTTGATCGAGTATGTTAGTGGCACAGTACGCCGTGAGCACGTAATTTCCAGCCGGAAGGCCGCTCACAGTCTGCGCTATGTTAAAGATATTGGTCATCGTGGGCGAAAGCACCGAATTATAATCTCCGTACAACGGATTGCATTCGCTCACGTTAACCGAAATAGACTTTGACCCGTCCCAGGCTGTCCAGCCGGTCGGCCCGTTCTCGAAGCTGCCGTTCACTATGAAATTTGTCGGAGCGGGCGGCGGCTGCGGCGGGTTCAATCCGTAAACGGTCAGGTGATTTGAAAACGTTGACACGTAGACCTTCCCGTTAGCAATAGTCGGAGGCGCGTTCTTCGCAAAATTGCCGAAGTCATCCGGGTTATAAATGACTTTGCCGCTGCTGTCTCGCGTCGCCCTTGAATAGCTGTTCCACAATTCCTTTTTCAAATTATTCGCGTCGTAAGCCCTCAGTATGCCGGGAACGACTTTTTGATTCGCGTCGTTGTTCGTAGGCGTGACGGCCCACACTATTCCGTTCTGGCCTTTGTTTGACGAGATCGAAAGCATGCCGCCCGTCATGCCGTGCTGCACGTTTCCCGGCGATACCTGCGCGCTGGTCATCCAGTCGGGAATGTTCTGGGACTGGCAGCCGTTTTCTGGAATCAGTTTAGGCTGCGGCTGACTTGGAGGATTTTCTTTGACATACGAAAACGCGCGCAGCGAATCGTTTTCGGCCCAGACGTAAACGACCCGCCCTCTCACATCGCTCTCCCAGGAGACCGGAGAACCATGAATATGCGTGGCCGAGTAGTTCGGGCCACATTGCATATTATGAGGAGTCGTGACGCATCCTGCCTGAAACGACTGCACGACATTATCTTTACAGTTATTGCAACTCAAATCAGTTGAGCAGTGATAACAGGGGGCTCCTGTGTTTGCTTTGCCGAGGTTGTCGGCGTCCATAAGGTAGAGCTTACCTTGCTTTCCTCCGCCGATCACGTAATGGCTGCCGGGGATGTGTAGAAGTCCCGACCCGCCGAGGTCGAGGTCTTGACTGTCGAGACACTGCTGATTACACGGCGTGAAGTAATCCTTTACCGTGAATTTGTTGTTAGCCAGCGACAATCTGACAACGCTGTCACCGAAATTACCAACGGAGGCTTGAAAATATCCGTTGCCCGTCATCAGGTAAATATCACCGCTTTGATCTGTAATAAATCCCATGCCAGCCTGCCAGATGCCCGCTCCTTCTGACGTAGTCGAACCGCCCGTCGAAACACTTGACCAGATCGCTGGCGGGCTTTGCAGATTCGACGCCGAGTAGGAAAAAACCCAACCTTGCCACTCTCCTTGATCGGCGTGCGCTCCGAACCCTAAGACAACTTGCCCTTTGTTTAATAATAATCCGACCCTTTGCAATTGATGGCTAGCCACAAAGGTTATGGCAGTAGCTTCCGTGTGTCGCGCGCGAATTGCGGGGTTAGGATTTGGCAGCAACGGCACGGAGCCTTTAATCTCTACCGGAGAGCCGTATTTATCGGCCTGCGTCGCAAGATCAACCGCGCGAAGTGTGATGCGAACTGTTAATCCTGCGGATGACTGAACAGACTTTGCGGCTACATATTCATACGTCATCGTGGTGAAGTAGATCGTCCTGGTCTCTTTATCAATCACCGGAGTGCTTGTGATTCCGACTTCAGGCGTCATGTCTTGATAATCCGGCTGCCAGAAGCTATTCGGAGTCGGCAGCGAAGACCCATAATTTTTCATAGATAAACTTTCACTCGTGTCAGCGTCGAACACATAAACCGAATTATGCGCCGTTGCCACAACGACTACGTTGCGCGTCTTACCCCTAACTTGAACGCCGGTAACGATCAGCGGCTGACCATATATCTGTCCGTCTACCGGGAGATCGAACAGTTTGCCGAAACTCTGTGAATTAACATTGCTGAGCGTCAGGATTGTCTCGTTAGGGTTATGACCGCTCCGATCCGTGTTGTTATGTTGAGTGAGCACATCGAATCCGGCTCCCGATTGCGGTCGAACGTTGTTTTCAGATGCAGCAGTCCGCGTAAAGATCAAACCGGAGACTGCCAGAAATATACAGCAACCAACCAACCCTGAGGATTTGAATTTCATTATTTTTTCTCCTATCTAGTCTAAAGCCGGAGACATGTGTCGAACCTCCGACCGGGGCCTTAGCCAGACTGGCCGTTACGCAAAAGAAAACAGCGAAGGCAAGTTTTGTAGTATTTCTTACTGCGCGACTGTTAATATCATAAACTCAAAGGCGGTGCAACGTTTGAGAAAGCGCGAAAGAAATGATGAAGGAGAAATAATGAATGATGAACGAATAGAGAGTTTATTTGTTCATTATTCATCGTTCATATTTCTCTTTTACCATCCGGTGGCGAACAGGTTTCGGGCGGCTTTTGCTCCGCATCGCTGGTAGGTGTTATAAGCTTCGGCGGCTCGCGCGCGCACGTCTTCGCTGATACTGTTGATCAACCACGCATCAATCGCCGCATTCAGGACGTAAGCTTCCGGGGCCATCAATCCCGTAGTCCAGAGAAGCGGGTTTGCTCCGGTCGAGCGCAACGGTTCGTAAAAATAATTTCGGCTCATGCAACAGAGGATGACCGCATCGCGCTGCCTGTTATCCTTGCTTGTCGGATATGCATCCAGCTTGAAGTCCATCAGTCCGTTGTGGCCTACGAATGCAATCAGGTCTGCGCCGCCTCCTGCATTCAAAGCAAGGCCGTCCGAGTTTATTGTTTCGCTCGCGCCGCCCGATGCGTATTCCAGAAAATCAACGATGCTTTGCTTTATCTCCATTCCGCGATAGGCATCAGCCACGATGTAGACTTCTTTACTCGATAGCTTAAAAATGCACCTTTCAAGTATGCCCGGTCTGGGATTGCTCGATTGCGCGAGCATCTTCCAATATCCACTTTTAGCGAAAAAAGTTTTCACGCCGTATCGAGCGCCCCAGTATAGATTATTTTGCGGGTCGTCTCCGTTTCCGATCTTCGCGGGCACAGGGACAATGCCCTGATGCTCGTTGTCACAAAGCGCAACAAGCACGTGAATCACACGCCTCGG
>DATEKX010000554.1:0-4406 GCA_035277165.1 Blastocatellia bacterium
CTTGAAGCAATCTGGCATTATTGTTCACTGCTTGGAAAATAGTTTCCGGGTCTAAAATCCCGGCTGGCTTATCGTCTTCGTGTCGAGCTTAGGCGAATACTTTTTGGCAACGGCTTGAATCTCGTCCGCTTTGCCTATGAGCACGAACACAAGGTTATCAAGCGGGAAGTACTGCTTGATAACTCTCTGCGCAACGGCCATCGTCATCGAATCCACTTTCGCATAGAAGCCGTTTATGTCACTTTCATTCAGCCCGTAAAATTCAAGCTGCGCGACTAGCGCAGCAAGCTGATCGCTGGTTTCGATAGTGGGCGGGAACTGGCCTTTGATATAACTCTTGGCAGACTTCAATTCTTCTTCGGTAATTCCTTTTTCGTGAAGCCGCTTCAGGATGTCGAGCGTCATATCAATCGCTTGTTCAGTCTTACCGTTGGGCGTAAAGGTCGAAATTGCGAACGGCCCGCGCGCTTTGCGTTGCACAAACGACGAGCGCGCTCCGTAAGTCAGACCGCTCTGAATTCGCAGCGCCGTGTTGAGCATCGAAGTGAAACGCCCGCCAAACAGCGTATTGATAACCTGAACGAAAACGCGGTCGGGACTGGTGCGGGTGATGCCGAGATTGCCTATCTGGTAAAAAGTCTGCGTCGAATCAGGCTTGTCCACAAGCAGGAGCTTTTTGCCCTGAAACACTGCCGCGTCAGGCACACTCGTGGCGGGCGCGGCGCGGTCGTTCCATGTCCCGAATTTGACTGCGAGCAACTGCTCCATCTCCGCCGAATTGAAATCGCCTGCCACAGCCAGAATCGAATTCGATGGCGTGTAGTAAGTCTGATAGAACTTCTGAACATCATCGCGCGTGATGGCGGCAAGTGATTTTTCGTCGCCGTCAGTCGGCCTGCCATAAGGATGACTGCCATAAAGATACGCGCTGAAGTAGTTGCCGATCACGGCCTGAGCCTGATCTTTGGCTCCCTTGATTTCGTCAATACGCTGAGTGAGCATCTTTGCGACTTCATCTTGAGGGAAAGTCGGATTCAGCATCACATCGGCTAAAATATCGACTCCGCGATTAATATCTTTTTTGATGAATTCTGCAAAGCCGTTGGTGTAATCGGGATTAGCAGTTGCCTGCAACAGCCCGCCGATGAAATCAAGCTCGGCAGAAAGCTGATCGGCGCTTCGCGACTTCGTCCCTTTGCGCAGAAGCCCTGCGGCGAGCGATGCCAGCCCTTCTTTGCCCGCAGGGTCTGCGACCGAGCCTGATTTGATGATGAAGTTGAAGCTGATGACAGGGACTTCGCGCTGCTCCATCAGAAGAACGGTCATCCCATTCTTGAGCTTGACTTTCTTGTAAGGCGGCAGCCTGAGCATGCCGTCTTCAGCTTTTGCAGGCGCGGCGGTCGAGACTGAGAATAAAATTACGAGTGCAAATGCGATCAATCGCTTCATGTGTTTTCCTTTACTTTCCGCCTACTGCTTGCTGCCTTCCGCTTCGGGCACGAGCGTTGCCACTGTGCGGTTCTTGTCCGTGAAATATTTCTGCGCCACTCGCCGCACGTCTTCTTTGGTAACTTTGTTGTAATCGTCTACGGCGGTGAATAGCTTTTTGTAATCGCCAAAGAAAACTTCATAGCTGCCGAGCGTGTCAGCGCGGCCACTGATCGTTTTCATACTGCGGTAGAAATTTGCGAGCAGGATATTCTTTGCTTTCTCCATCTCTTGATCGGTCGCTGGCTGCGCCTTCATTTTGTTAAGCTCGTCGTAGATAGCTTTTTCAACCGCTTCCGTCTGAATCCCGTCTTTCGGCTGCGCGACCACAGTCAGGATTGTCGGATCAAAAGCGTACTCCATGCCGGAATCAATCGAGATGGCAAGCTGATCTTTGTCAACGACGCGCTGGTACATGCGCGAGCTTTGCCCTGAAAAGAGTATCGTCCGCAAAACCTGAATCGCGTAGTAATCACTGTTTGAAGTCTGCGGCACATGATAGGCGACCATTAACATCGGCAACTGCGCGAATTTCTTTACGACCACGCGCCGCTCGCCAAGTTGCTCAGGCTCCTGCGTAGTCACCTTTGGCGGCGGGTCGTGCGACTGGATAGGCTCGATATATTTTTGCGCGAGCTTAAAGACCTCATCCGACTTCACGTCGCCCACAACAACCATTGTCGCGTTGTTAGGTGAATAGCCCATTTCAAAATGATGCTTCAAATCTTCCATCTTCCAGTTTTCAATGTCTACCATCCAGCCGACGACCGGCCACTGGTACGGATGCGCGGTGAAGGCTGTGGCTGAAAGCTGTTCGCTGAGAACGCCGAAATTATTATTGTCTACTGACAGTCGGCGCTCGTTTGCCACGACGCCGCGCTCGGATTCTATGATCTTTGGATCGAAGCTGAGATTTTGTATGCGGTCGGCTTCGAGGTCGAATATCAAGTCGAGCGTTGAAGCAGGAAACCAGTCTTGATAGACCGTGACATCATTGTTTGTATAAGCATTATTGCTTCCGCCCGCGGCTTCCATCACGCGGTCGAACTGGCCCGGCCCATACTTCTTCGCCCCGTTGAACATCATATGCTCGAAGAAGTGCGACAGCCCCGTCGTCCCGGGCCGTTCGTTGCGCGAGCCTATGCGATAAAAGATATACACGGTCGCGTTAGGAATGGAGTGGTCTTCCTGCACAAGAATCTTCATTCCGTTTTTGAGCGTGCTGGTTTTCACGTCAAAGCTTTGCGCGACAGCGAGCGGCGCGAATATGAGCAAGGCAAGGCTGAGATTTATTGCCTTAATGAATCGCTTCATGGTTTCCCCCGTAGGTTTGAGCAAATGCCTCTTACCGGCAGTCTGAATCCGGTCAACTTAAAAACATCCTAGCTGATAAAAATCAGCCTATCAAGCTGGCCGATCAAATTCATCTCGGCTTTGCAACAGATATGTTAAGCTATGAATTATTGTCGGAGGCAACAGGTTATGCAGACTGCAATAACAAATCATATTTATCTCGATGAGGAAGGCCAAGCCTGGATTGATGATACAAACATCAAAGTCATCGAAGTCGTATTGGATAAGATTGCCTACGGATGGAGCCCCGAAGAGATTCATGATCAGCACTCGCATCTGTCTTTAGCGCAAATTCATTCAGCACTTTCTTACTACTATGATCATCAGGCCGAGATTGATGCTGAGATAGAACAGCAGGATAAAGAGATAGAGGCTTTGATGGAAAAAGCCCAAGATTCGCCTCTGAAAAAATGGCTGCGAAGTGTGACACAGGAACCCGATAAAAGAATACAGATAAGGGCGACTGAATCATCTCCCCAGTGGTTAGAGGATATAGTGGACAAATGGGTAAATGGACTATCACCAAAGCAAATTGCCCAGGAAACGGGAAAGCCGATAAAAACCATATACCAAATCCTGAAACAAAGGCAAAAAGCGATTGCAACTGAAATACAGCAGTCGAGTTCAGGAGATGAAACAGAGAAGCTGAAGGCAACCGAATCATTGACGGATGAACAATGAGAAAACGCCATTCGCGTAATCACACCTGAGCAGGAAGAAAGCCATAACTATAAAACTCTACATGGATCATAACGTTCCCCAAGCAATTACTGATGGCCTGCGCTTGCGCGAAGTAGACGTGCTCACCGCTTATGAAGATGACGCGCATAGATTGCCTGACTCGGAACTGCTTGACCGCGCAACAGAATTAGGCCGAGTTTTGTTCAGCCAGGACGCTGATCTTTTGCGTGAAGCAGTGCAAAGACAACAAGGCGGAAAAAGTTTTTGCGGGGTTATCTTTGCGCATCAGAAAAAAGTTTCTATTGGAAAATGTATCGAAGATTTAGAAATCATTGCCATCGCGGAAACGCCGGAAGAACTCGCCAATCAGGTTGAATACTTGCCCATCTAGTCACACGGATAATTCAGTTCATCTTTCAAATCAAACCTTTCATCCGAATCTTTCTGCCTTTCGTCCGCTGGCGGGCGCTTTTGTTCGTCGATCTGCGTATTGTCTCTCAGGAGGATGAACATGAACCGATCAAACAACCCATTCGATATTAATCTGCTGAAGCTGGCAGCCGTCGCGCTATTTGCAACAGTATGCGCCGCTGCTTTCTTCACAGACGCTCAGGCAAACGCGAACCCGGCTGCGCAACAGAAAACAGAGAAGCGATTCGATTATCTAGTGCGCTCTGATTTCTTTGCAGGGCTTGCGGGCGACGATGCGGCGCTCGACCGCGCGATGAAAGTCTGTGAAGAGACACTGGCAAAAAATCCTAAGCACGCAGAAGCGATGGTGTGGCACGGCGGCGGGTTACTGTTTACCAGCAGCAAATATTTTCAAAAAGGCGATTTCCAGAAAGGCATGGAATTGTGGAATCGCGGAGTCAGAGAGATGGATG
>DATEKX010000555.1:0-17568 GCA_035277165.1 Blastocatellia bacterium
CGCCGTCTTTTATCGCTATTGCGTTAAGTGAGGCCGTATTGGCAGAGCCTGTGATGCCTCCGCCCACTGTAGACCAGTTACTGCCGTCCCACCGGACAAATCCGTCCAGATGAAGGAATCTGCCTCCCCCCACATCAGTGATGGGATTGCCGACCGTATATACATTGTTTCCACTCAGAGCAATCGCGTTTACCCCAACGTAATCATTGGAGCTGGTTATTATAGAGATGCCGTTGCCCAGCGCAGACCATTTGCTTCCATCCCATCGGGCTATGAAGTTCGCACGCACGCCGCCCGCGTTAATGAAACTACCGCCAGCGTAAATATCGTCGCCTTTCGCTTCCAGCGCATAGACTGCCCCGTAGCAAATGCTCGGGCAGAGTTCGACGCCTCCGCCCACATCCGACCAACTGTTGCCATCCCATCTGGCTATTCCGTTGATGACCGGCAAGTCGAAGAAAAACATGGTGCTTCCGCCGACGTATAAACCGCTGCTGTTTACCGCTATTGCTCTGACCATTATGAAAGGCAACTGGTTAACGGTTGAAAAGCCGAACCCGTCATCCCAGCGAGCATCGTCATCAAGCGGCAAAGTCTCGTCCATAAGGCCAGGGCTTGTCGTGTGGATCAACTTCGTCTGAGCAGGCAGGGATTGAACTACTACGAGCGACATAAATACAGAGAGACTAATCGCAAGTAGTAGGGAGCGCTTTGCTCTATTCATTACAGGAATCCTCTTTCGATGCGGATGCAATTAATTACGGGCGACTCGCCAAATTTAATACGAATCCTCAAAAAAGCCAACCCCAACAACGTGTTTAGAGCAAGCAAACGGCTATGAGCATGTCACAGCCGTTTGCCTGCTCTAATGATTTCATTATTGGTTACTGTTCATCGCTTCGATCAATATCGCTGCGACCTCCGGGCGAGAGAACTCGCGCGGGGGCATCTCGCCGCGCGAGAGCATCTCGCGCACTTTCGTGCCTGAAAGCGTGACGTGCTCGCTTGAATCGTGCGGGCATGTTTTATTTGATGCCATCGCGTCGCAGCGGCGGCAGTAGAACGAGTGATCAAAGAACATGGGCGTAATGGCCAGCGCCTCCGGGTCGAACTCGTTAAAGATGTAATGCGCGTCGTAAGTGCCGTAGTAATTGCCGACCCCTGCGTGGTCGCGCCCGACTATGAAATGCGTGCAGCCGTAATTCTTTCGGATGATGGCGTGAAAGACAGCTTCGCGCGGCCCCGCGTATCGCATCGCCGCAGGGTTGACGGCAAGCATCGTGCGCGTGCGCGGGAAGTAATGTTCGAGCATCGCTTCGTAGCAATGCATACGAACATCAGCGGGTATGTCGTCGGATTTCGTTTCGCCTACGAGAGGATGTAGCAGAAGTCCGTCCACGGTTTCGAGCGCGCACTTGATGATATATTCGTGCGCTCGGTGAATCGGGTTGCGAGTTTGAAAAGCCACAACGCGTCGCCAGCCTTTCTTGTTGAACTCGTCGCGCGTTTCGGCAGGGTCGAGCCGGTAGGCAGGAAAAGCAGAATTGCGCGGGCGATTGAGAAGACTGACAGGGCCGCCCAATAGCCAGTCGCCTTGTTCATAAAGCGCGGCCACACCGGGATGCGCGAGGTCTGTTGTGAGGTAGACGCGCTCGGCTTCGCGCTGCTTGTCGTAGCGAAACTTCTGGCGCAGGTGCAGCACGCCGAGCAAATTATCGTCGCCTGAATAAAGCGCGATGTCGGCATCTTCTTTTAAGTTGCTGGCAAAATCATCCGTAGCTGAAAGCGTGACAGGAATAGTCCAGGGTAAACCCGACGCGAGGTGTTTATTGCCGCGAACAGCGGTGTAATCGTCTTCGCACATGAAGCCTTCGAGCGGGCTGAACGCGCCGTTGGCAATCATCTCAAGGTCAGAGACTTCGCGCGGGCGAAGTTTAATCTTAGGCATAGCGGGTGCTCGTTCGAGGAGAGTTTCTCGCTCTACGCCCGTAAGCTCACGGTTGATGAGCCGACCGCCATGCGCTGGTATAGTTTCCATGTTAAGTGTTCCTCATATAGATAAAATGCTCGCCATAAACAAACAACAACCGTAAGCGACCGCCCGCGCGGCTGTCAATGCAATCGCCGGAGTCATTCTTTAGTGTGATATTGATTCGCTGCGTGTGTCGTTGCAGTGATGAAGAGTTTCTGATGCGTTGCGTCCTTACTCATGCCCGCGCCACTCTGCTAGCTGGTTCCGCGCTCTATCAGCATATGGGCTTTCTATTTGCTCATAAATCTTAAGCGCGGCTTCGACGTTAAGAATTGCCTGCGCGCGATCACCGAATTGGTCTAACGCAAAGCTCATATTAAAAAGCGCAGTGCCTTCGCCGCGTCGATCTCCAATCTCTCGTGCGATTGCGAGATGCTGTTCATAATACTCAATCGCGCGGCGCGTCTCACCCAATACTGCGCAAGCCAAGCCTAAGCTGCCAAGCGCGTTGCCTTCGCCGCGCCGGTCTCCGATCTCGCGCGCGATTGCGAGGTGTTGTTTGTGATAATCAATCGCGCGATGCATCTCGCCCAAATTTCTATAGGCCAAGCCCAAGTTGCCAAGCGCATTGCCTTCATTTCGTCGGTATCCGATCTCGCGGTTAATGATCAAAGCTTGTTGGTAATACTCAATCGCGCGGCGCATTTCGTTCAATGCTGCGTAGGCAATTCCAAGGTTGCCAAGCGCAATACCTTCGCCGCGCCGGTCTCCGATCTCGCGCGCGATTACGAGGTGTTGTTCGTGGTACTCAATCGCACACCATGTCTCGCCCAAGTCTGCATAAGCCATGCCCAAGCTACCTAAGTGTCTTCCTTCAATTGATCGCTTCTTCAGCCGACGGGTGGCGGACAATGCGGCTTCCAGCCAACGAATTCTGCCTCGTGGGTGCTGGCGCAAAAGGAGCAGGTAGACTCCGGCGGTTGAATAATTACTGCATAGCTCTGCTGCCGCATCATCTTTTTCGACATTTGATGCGGCCCACACTTGCCCGGCTTGAATATTGCGCCACTCTAGATCAAATATAGTCAGCCCTTGCTTGAGCGCTTCACCGCCCTGCAAGTAAAATTCATTAACTTTGTCGAGCACAGTTTTGTAGTGACTGGCATGGCGCTGCTGACCAGCAGCGCGTTCGGCCTCACTGAGTTGCGCGTCGGTAAACAATCGCACAAGATCATGCAGGCGATAGCGAGCGCCTTCTTCATCATAAAGTACGAGGCTTCGTTCGAGCAGGGCGCTGAGGCTGTCGCGGGCTTCTTCTACTATCACGTTCCATATTGCTGCCGCTGCGGCGCGATCAAAGTCCGCTGGAAACACAGACAGCAGTTTCCAGTGCGCTGCAAGTTCGGAATTCTCCAATTCTAATTGCCTCGCGCTCAATGCGAGCGTGACTTCTACGTCCAGATCGTCTTGCTTCAAATGTGCAAGTCGTTTTCGCTCGTCGGCTAATGTCTCGATGTATTCGGCCACTGTCCAGTCGCGATACTTCGCAAGAAAAGTGCCCGCGATACGTAATGCCAGCGGCAAGCGCCCACACAACTCGGCAATTGCATCGAGTTGTTTATTCGTCGCGCGGCTTTTTCCGACGATTTCGCGAAGTAAGTCGCGTGCGTCTTTCTCTGAAAGAGCATCAAGGCTGCCAGAACGCACACCGGCTATAACAATAGTCCGGCGCGAAGTGATAATCAGAGCGCACGGCGGCGACGGTACAAGCGGGCGCACCTGCGTGGCGTTGGCTGCATTGTCCAGCAAGATCAATGCGTGCTTACCCGCAAGTAGGTTGCGATAATCTTGCGCGACTTGATTAACATCATCGGCTACGCGCGCTTCTGGATGAAAGGCTTGAATCACTCTTGCCATCGCTTCAATCGCAGTGAGCGGACGGTCGGAAGTGCCTTGCATATCAACAACGATCTGCCCGGCAGGGTAGCGGTCAACGAGTTGGTGAGCTACATGAACTGCCAACACCGATTTGCCTACGCCGCCCATGCCGCCAATTGCAGAAATCGCAATGCGGCCTTCGCCTTGCGCGAGCGCTTTCATCAGTTCCTTCACCTCCTTGTCGCGTCCTGTGAAATCCGCAAGGTCGCTCGGAAGTTGATTAAGTCGAGATGCAGAAGGCACAACAGGGATTATTTCTTCTTCTCTCTCATCCTGCTTCTGTTGGGGCTTGGAATTATTCCTCGGAGGTAATGGTTGGTCGCAGAGAAAGTGCTTGGCGAAATTTGCCGCCGCCGCTGCTGCGTAAGATTGCCAGTCATCTTTTTTATCGCGGTCTGCGGCATCACTGATAGCTCTGATTACAAGGTGACGTTGCTGATCGAAACTTTGCCAAACAGCGGCGCTGAATCCATAGCCTTCCATCTCGATTGCCATTATCTTTCGATTCGGCTGTACAATCTGATCGCGTATCGCCGCATCAGCGATGACTTTTTCACCAGAAGCGATAACTCCCTGATGAAGCTTCGGACGATTTTTCTTTCCATCTGGTCTTCGGACTGAAATAGCAGGCTTCCAGTCAGGGACAGTTGTTGCGTTATTCCACAGCGTAGCATCAGGCCTATAGCTTTTCGGTTCCGGCTTCTTGCCATCCGGTGTCTCTTTCCCGCGTTCATAATAATAAACGTCGCTTCCTATTATTACATCGCCTAACGCCACGTCATCGCTTGCCGCGCCTGCGATTCCAACCATCAACAAAGCAGCAGGGTTCCAATGATGTATCGTTTCCAATGTTAGAAGTGCTGCGTCAACGTTTGCCGCATCCGGCGATTGCGCAACAACAATTTGATAAACGCCGCCTTCCTTGAGACTGAGACTACCGCGCCAGTACACACGCGAGCCTTTGCGATTACGATCTCTATCCGTCAATTTGAAAATGCGGCATACGGCGCGCCGTTCCACTTCTATGGCCGTGATTATCGCAAAATCAATCGGAGCGTCTGCGATGAAATCATCGGCAGTCTTTCTTCTGGAAATAGTCACTTTGGTTTTCCTACGGTGTTGATTTGAATTCCTTGTGCGATGCTGCGAGTTAATCAAATCGCAAGGGGAATGTGATGTCAAGCACGGAAGCGTTCGCGCTATCCGACGAATTTATAGCCGAGGCCGTGAACGGTTAGAATAAACTGAGGATGACGAGGATTGGGTTCGATCTTCTGCCGCAGCCACGCGACATGCACATCAACAGTTCGAGTCGAAGGCATCGCGTTGTAGCCCCACACTTCGTTCAATAACTCGTCGCGTGTGATGGCGTTTTCGCGATGCTCGATGAAGTAGCGCAACAGTTGAAATTCAAGCGCGGACAACTCAATCGTTGCGCCGTCGCGCGTGATTTCGGCTTTGCGGAAGTCAATGCGAATGGGGCCGAATTGATAAACATCAGGTGATAAAGCTGACAAGACGGGCGCGCGACGAAGCAACGCTTCTATTCGCGCAAGCAGTTCCATCATCTCGAAAGGCTTTGTGACGTAATCATCTGCGCCGAGCTTTAAGCCAACCACCTTGTCAACGACCTGCCCGCGCGCCGTAAGCATTATTACCGGCGTCTGAACGTTCTGCTGGCGCAGGTCGCGGCACACATCAAACCCGTTCCTGCGCGGCAGCATCACGTCAAGGATTATCAAATCGAAAGACTCGCCAGTCGCTCGCGCAAGCCCTGCTTCGCCATCTCGCGCGGTCTCTACAATGAAGCCTTCGCTCGTCAAACGATCAGTCAGAGTCAGGACTAATCCCGGCTCGTCTTCGACTAGAAGGATTCGCTTACTCATAACGCAGTTATCAGTTGTCAGTTGTCAGTTGTTTGCCGAGCGCGTGAACATCAGAGGTCAATTCATCAGCCCCGGTCGCGGCGGGCAGGTGAATAGTGAAGGCGCTGCCAAGTCGCTCTGCGCTTTTGACAGTAACTCTTCCGCCATGCGCTTCGATGATGTGTTTGACCAGACTCAAGCCCAACCCGCTGCCGCGAATCTGCGCGTCTACAACTGCGCGCCCTCTAAAAAACGGCTCGAAGACATGCGGCAACTCCGAAGGCTTGATGCCTAAACCGCGATCTTCGATGGTGATTTGCGCTTCATCGCCGCGACTGGTTGCGACACGCTCGGCTTTGATCTTTATCAATAAACTTTCGCCGCTGTATTTCATCGCGTTGTTGAGCAGGTTTTGAATCGAGCGACTGAGCGCCGCGTTGTCTGCTGCGATTACAGGCAGATCATCCGCAATCTCTTTTTCGATTTTGAATTCGCATCCTTGAATCAATGGCGCGCAGGCCGCTATCGCGCTTTCGATTGCGCTGCCGACATCCGCAGGGCGCAGCGCGTAGTTTTCTCGCCCTCGTTGCACTCCTGCGAATTCCAGCGCCTGCTCGATCATCTCTGACAATCTTCGGCCTTCGCTCTCGATCAACGCGCCGTATCTGCGAACCTGCTGGCGTTCATCAATCACTCCGTCGGCAAGGTTCTCGCCCGCTGAACAGATGACCGCAAGCGGCGTTCTCATCTCGTGCGATACGCCTGCGACGAATTCCATCTGCTGACGCGCAAGCCTTTGCGCGCGGCGGGTCGAAATAATTATCATCGCTACGCTCACGCTCAACAAAAGCAATATGCCAAAGCTGATCGCCAGATTGCGGCGTCGAGCGACGGCCACAGCAGCATCAAGCGAGCCTGCGCGATGCTTGAGTATTATTTGCCATAGCTCGCCTTCACCGCTCACCAGAGCTACGCGCGGGGCGGATCGATCAGGCTCCGCGCCCTTTGTTACGACTGTGTTGAATACGCGAACGATGGATTTATCCCGCTTCTCAATTCCTGCGTCGGATGTTTCGATTTCGCCGTTATTACTTTCGGCCAGCATAGGCATGTCCAACCGCACGTTAAAAATATTTGCCGTCGCATCGCCGGTCGGAACCGTGTCTTCGGGAAAACTATTATCGCTCCGGTAAATAATCTTTTCGGGTTCGCGACGACTGACGACCGCGAAGCTGTAATCAAACTGCTCGTTGTTGGCAAAGTAACGAGCGGCCAGTGCAGGGATGAATTGCTGTTTGATGAAATCGAGGTCGAGAGTTACTACGACGTAGCCGGGAAAGGATTTCGGATTCGGATGAGAAATATCGCGGTTATCTAAAATCTCCGAATCGGGGATGGGGATAGTAAGCGCCGGGCCGTCTTCAACCAGGGTGTCAACCGAAACACGCATAAAGGGTTTCGCCGGGTTGCTTTCGCCTTTGAATTCGTCGTCGAACTGCTGGCGCAAGCTCTCAAACTGAGCAGGCCACGAGGCAGGCTCGAACTGAGTCGCCGCTCGATTGAAGCGCGCGAGCCGAGCCGCATGCGCCTCATCCGGTTCCACTAAAAATATATTCGCGATTATCTGCGGGTAAGGAGCGGCTCGAAACCATTGGTCGTAACGCCTGCTGTAGTCCTGCCAGGCTTTGCCGCGCAAAGTCTTCGCGTCGGTCTGAAAATTGAGATAAGCGCGAGTCAATTCGCCATCGAAATCCCGGCTGAAATTTGCGACAGCCGATTTGAGGCTTGATTGCATGCGCTCGCGCTCGGCCCGGCTTACTTCGCCGAGCCAGCGAAATTGCAGGACAGCCAGCAGCGGTAGCAGCGCGATCAACGCCGCTACGAGCAATAACATCAAAGACGGCTTGCGCTTTGCCAGCTTCACAAACGAGATTATAACATCAGCCCTTCGGTTCAGGTTTTATCGCGCGCAAATTTTACAAGCTTAACATCTGCTGTGCTCGTCTTGACAATAGTCGTTATAACGATTATATTGTTCGGCGTGGGGACTAAGTTGCAAAAAGAGTTGAAGCAGACCAGACCTTTTGTCAGCCGCGAAGAAGAAGTTTATCTCAACATCCAGCGCACGGCAGAGATGTTGTGGTCGGGTGTCAACGAGATGTTCAAGCAGGTAGACCTGACGCCTACTCAGTATAACGTTTTGCGCATACTTCGCGGCGCAGGCGGGCAGGGAGTATCCTGCAGCGAAGTCAGCGAGAGGCTGGTCACTAAGGATTCCGACATTACGCGGCTGCTGGATCGCCTCGAAACTCGTGGGCTGATTTCGCGAGAGCGCGAAATCCGTGACCGCCGCGTAATCATCACGCGCATCACCGATGAGGGTTTGCGTTTGCTTGCGGGGCTTGATAAGCCGATAGCAGAATGCCATCACCGCCAGCTAGGGCACATGGGAGAAAAACGGCTCGCCACCTTAAGCAAGCTTCTTGAGGATGCGCGCAACAGTCCCAAATGATTTTTTTCGAGCAGTTAATTACAAATTCGACGCCACAGGGAGATTCAATCGTGAACAAGTTAATCAAGAGAAGCATCTTTTTCGTTTCTATTGCATTGTTATTGGCATTCGCGCAGTTCAAAGCCAACCAGACAGGACTTATCAATTCCGAAGCTTTCGCCAGCGAATTCGCTGCGCGGTCAGCCGACAACAAAACGCCTCAAGCAACTGGGGCCGGTACGTATGCGATTGACCCGGCGCATACTACAATCGGGTTCAGCGTTCGGCATCTGGTTATTAACAATGTGCCGGGGCGATTTCGCGAATTTAATGGAACGATTCAGTTTGACCCGGAGAATCTAACCAACTCGTCCGTTACCTTTACCGCAAAATCCAACAGCATTGATACAGGGATAGAGCCGCGCGACAAGCACCTGCGCAGCGCGGACTTTTTTGACGTAGAGCGTTACCCGGAGATCACTTTCAAGAGCACTCGCATTGAGAAAAAAGGCAAGGACGATTTTATAGCTCACGGCGATTTCACACTGCACGGTGTGACTCGGCCTGTCGCCCTTCCCTTCAAACTGTACGGCGCTATCAAAGACCCGTGGGGCAAAATGCGAATTGGCGTCGAAGCCGGTCTGACAATCAACCGTCAGGATTACGGCGTGGCGTGGAGCCAGAAGCTCGGTGATGGCGGCCTTGTGGTCGCAAACGACGTGAAGATCGCGCTGTTTGTTGAAGCGGTCAAACAAGAGATGAAGCCCGAAGCCCCATCGAACAAATAAGCAAGCGTCCTCCTCACCCATCGCACTGCAAAACAAATGTCAGGCGCGGCGCGCGCCTGACACGGGAAAGGCTTTCTAATTTTCGGAGTAATCAATGGCTAATTTGAATTCGTTCTACTCGGAGTGGGTGCCGCGCCTGCTCAGCGTCCTTCGCGTCATCATAGCGTTTCTTTTCATCCAACACGGCGCGCAGAAACTATTCGGGTTTATGGCCGATGAACAATGGACAGCGCCTGCATTGTTTTCGATAAAGTGGATAGCCGGGGTGCTCGAATTTTTCGGCGGGCTGTTTATACTTCTGGGGCTATTCACTCGCCCTGTGGCGTTCATACTTTCGGGGCTTATGGCCGTAGCTTATTTCATGTCGCACGCGCCGAATGGGTTCTGGACGATACAAAATAGAGGAGAACTGGCCGTTGCCTACTGCTTCGTGTTCCTTTATCTGACGGTGGCCGGAGGAGGCTCCTGGAGCCTCGACCGTTTGCTGTGGCGTCGCGAGTGACATTCGCTGGAACGCGGCTTTGCCTCTGGAGTAATTCAAACGTTAAGCATTTAAGAACGTATAGGAGAGATCAAATGAAAAGTCCTATACGTACAGGCAAAGCCGCTTCTTTTTCTATAAGCCTTATAGCGCTACTTTTTTTGCTCTCGACTGCGGCTGTGGGTCAGGAGCTGGAACGAAAAGCCGAGTTTGAAACCATATCGAAGAATTTTGCGTCCGGTCATTCCGAAAAAATGAGCTATGTGGTGACGACTCGCGAGGAGTGGGAAACGCTTTGGAATGCGACTCTCTCCAACACCTACCCCAGACCGCCCGCGCCTGAAATAGATTTCACCGAACACAGCATCATCGCAGTTTTTCAAGGCAATCAGCCTTCAAGCGGATACGATATTTCTATCACCAAACTGGTGAAGTCGGGCAAGAAGCTGAAAGTTCATGTCAAAGAAGTCTCGCCCGATCTGCCTTGCAAAGTGATTCTGGTGATTACGCAGCCTTTCCAGATTATCCAGACTGAAAAGATTACGGATGCCAGTAAAGTCAGATTCAAAGTAAGGTCGCAGATCACACGCTGCGATTGAGACTTCCAACTTACAACTCCTGCCTTGTTACGTGGCCCACTTTGGGGCGATTCTCGCAGACGCTTCACTGAATAATAATTTAAGCCGAATTTGACTTCGATTTATCGTCTTATTTAATTAAGAGGAGATCAAAGAATATGAAACTCTTATTAGTCGTTGCTTATTTTCTTATCGCAGCCGCTCCTGCGCTTGCAGATGATAAAAGCTGGAAGCCCATTGATCAGGTGAAAGCCCCTGTGGTCGAACATGAAGCTGATGCAGAGGCCATATTCTGGGATGTGTTCGTAGATATCAATTCATCGCGCGTGTCGTTCTCTCATTATATTCGCATTAAAATCTTTACCGAACGCGGCAGAGATTCACAAAGTAAAGTAGACCTTCTCTACATCGGCAAAAATAAAATCGAAGACATCGCCGGACGCACTATCAAAGCCGATGGGACAATCATCGAACTGAAGAAGGATGCGATATTCGACCGCACTATTGTCAAAGGAAACAAGCTTCAAATAAAAGCCAAGTCTTTTGCCATGCCAGCCGTTGAACCGCAGGCCATCATTGAGTACCGCTGGCGCGAAGTCCGCGAAGATGAGCACTTCATTCGCCTGCAATTCCAGCGCGACATACCTGTTCAGTCTGTTAAGTATTCTTTGAAGATTCCGATTGAATTCTACCTTCACATGGTCACCAGAACTTTCAACGGCGAGAACAAGCGCTTTGTGCAGGAGAAGGAAAACCTCTTCAGCAGGAGCATGACAAACCTGCCGGGTATTCGCGAAGAACCGGACATGCCGCCCAAAGATCAAGTGCGAACATGGATGCTCATTTATTTCGTGCCTTATGAATTCGGCAGTGAATTGAACAAGATTATGTATGATGATTTCAAATCGAGCACAAAGTTAACCGACGAGTTGCGAAAGACGGCGGCTACAATCGTGGGCAATGCGGCGACCCCCGAAGAGAAGATCAAGTTGATCTTTGAATTTTGCCGCTCAAGGATCAAGCGCGTTGATAGCGAGGCGCTTACCGATTTAGATCGCGCAAAGTATAAAACGAACAAAACAGCTACCGACACGCTGAAGAGCGAAGCGGGAACTGGTTCGGATATTAACTTGCTGTTTGCCGCACTGGTTATAGCAACAGGATTTGAAGCGCGGCTGGCGAAGACTCCCAGCCGCGATGACATCTTTTTCGATGCCCGCAGCGCTGACCCTGCCGCCCGGCTGTACTTCATGCGCAACAGCAGCATAGTCGTAAAACTGGATGACAAGTGGCGATTCTTTGATCCCGCGAGCGCATTCGTTCCCTACGGGATGCTGCAATGGAATGAAGAGGGACAGACCGCATTGCTCATAGGCGATGGAATGGAATCATTCGAATCCACTCCTATGTCACCGCCTGAAAAATCGCTTCAGAAGCGCACGGCCAAGCTCCGCCTGACCGAAGATGGCACGCTCGAAGGGGATGTGCGCATAGAGTATAGAGGCCATTTTGCCGCCGAGAGGAAAGCCTACAATGCGTATGATTCGCCGGAGCAGCGCGAGCAGACCTTGCGCGAGGAAATAAAACAACGCATCAGCATAGCCGAAGTTTCAAACGTTCGTATAGAAAACGCCAACGACATGATCAAACCGTTTGTCTGTTCTTTTCATGTACGTGTGCCGGGTTACGCGCAACGAACAGGGAAACGCTTACTCTTCCAGCCAGCTTTCTTCCAGTACGGCAAAAGCCCGCGCTTTTCAGCGACCGAGCGCAAATATGAAGTCTATTTCCGTTATCCGTGGATGGAACAAGATGAAGTAGAAATTGACTTGCCTGTCGGGTTCGTTTTGGATCGCGCTGAATCTATCGGGGCATTCCCGCTGGCTAACATTGGCAAATACGATGTGAGAATAGGCATTACCAAAGATCAACGCATACTTGTATACAAACGAGATTTCCTATTCGGCGACGGCGGGCGAATACTCTTCCCGGCAGGCGCCTATCAGCAGTTAAAGCAGATACTCGATGTGACCCACGAGCTTGATAACCGCGTCATCACGCTCAAACAAGCAGAGGCGAATCCAAAGAACTGAGCAGGTTTTCAAAAAACAAAACGCGCGCAGAAACTCTGCGTCCCCGTCTGTCGTAAAAACGTATTTCCAATATAAGCTGAAACCTTTTCAGTACGTGTGTCATTTACCAGGCGGATCAGCTTTTTCAATTTCGACTTGCATGATAGGAAACCTCTGGAGGGGATATGATGGAATCTCTGCGACAAGACCTGCGGTTCGGCGTGCGAATGCTCGTGAAGAAACCGGGATTTACTTTGATAGCCATTATCACGCTGGCGCTCGGCATTGGGGCTAACACGGCAGTTTTCAGTGTCGTAAACGCCCTGCTCTTACGACCGCTTCCTTTCCGAGACCCGAGCCGTCTGGTGTGGATTTCGAGCAATCGCAATCCTGACAGAGGGGCCGCCAGCAATCTGGCAGCGTCGGAAGGAAGCCTGTCGAGCGTCACTACGCAGGTTGGACACTACTCCGACTGGCGCACGTTGAATCAATCATTCGAAGACATGGCCGCCTACTTCGCCTTCTTTGACTATGACAGTTATACACTGACAGGGAGCGGCGAACCCGAACGCCTCAGGGGAGTTGGCGTGTCGCAGAATTTTCTCGACCTGCTCGGAGTCAGTCCTGAGAGAGGCCGGGGATTTGTAGATGAAGAATGTGTATGGAACGCGAGAGGAGCCGCGCTTCTGACACGTAGTTTTTGGGAGCGTCGCTTCGGCGCTGATCCGGCAGTCATCGGCAGCACGATCACGCTTAACAACCAGCCCACTACGGTAGTTGGAGTGCTTCCGGCATCATTCGACTTCGGGTCTATATTTTCTCCGGGCTCTCAAATCGATCTGCTGGTTCCTTTCCCGATCTGCGAGGAGACAAATAGATGGGGAAACACGCTCGCAGTAATCGGGCGGTTGAAGCCGGGTGTTACGATTCAAAACGCGCAAGCCGAGTTCGATCTAATAACGCCTCAGTTGCAAGAGGCTCATCCCGAACGGAATCGGAATGGCGCTCTGCTGACGAGTTTGCAGGAACAGATCAGCGGGCGGTTTCGACCTGCGTTTGTTGTGCTTTTGTGCGCTGTCGGCTGCGTGTTGCTGGTCGCCTGCACCAATCTATCAAATCTCCTGCTGGCTCGTGCGACCTCGCGGCGCAAGGAGATCGCGGTTCGCATCGCATTGGGGGCCGACCGTTCACGATTGATCCGCCAGATGTTAACCGAAAGCCTCTTGCTTGCAGGTTGTGGTGCGGCGGTCGGGCTGCCTCTCGCTTTCATCGCGACACGATTGCTTGCTGCCACGCACGCAATCAGCATCCCTCTGCTGCAGACTGTGCGCATAGACACGACGGCGCTCGTTTTCACAATACTTGCCGCATTCGTTACGGGATTGCTTTTCGGAATTGCTCCGGCGCTTCAGGTCTCGCGATGGGATGTGCACGAGAGTCTCAAGGATTCCAGTCGCGGCTCAAGCGAAGGCGGGCGTGGCGCGTGGATTCGCAGCACACTTGTAATTTCGGAAGTTGCGTTGGCTTGCATTCTTCTGGTCAGCACAGGGTTGCTGATTCGGAGCTTCTTACGACTGCTCGACGTTGATCCAGGCTTCCGCCCCGAACAGACCGCCGCCTGGCGGATAGAGATGAGCCAGAAGTATGAAACGCCTGCGCAGCAAAACGCTTTTCGTGAAGAACTAGTCCGCAAGGTCGAAGCAATTCCGGGAGTCGAATCTGCGGGTTTGACTGATGCTTTGCCGCTGGGCCGCAATCGAACATGGGGCGTTCGAGCGAAGGGCGAAACTTATACTCCTGAGACTTTTCCGATTGCCTATCCGCGCATAATAGACCCCGGTTACATTCGGACAATGAAAATCCCGCTGCGCGCCGGTCGTGAGTTCACCGCGCGCGACACGGGCGAAAGCCAGAGAGTGATGATAATCAACGAAACTATGGCCGAGCGGCTATGGCCTAATCGCGACCCTCTTGGTCAGATCGCGCTGCTCGGGCGCAATGAGTGGCAGGTTGTGGGCGTTGTCGGCAACGTGCGGCACAGCACTTTGGAAAAAGAGGCAGGACTTGAGATGTATCTGCCGGTCACGCAAAATGGCGCGGGGTCAATGGATATGGTCGTCAGGGCAAAACTGCCTATCGAGTCGCTTGTTCCGGGTGTTAGAACAGCGCTCGAAAGCGTTGACCCGGATTTACCGGCCAGCGATTTTCAAACTCTGGAGCATATAGTCGAACAAGCGGTTTCGCCCAGACGCTTCATCACTATATTGTTAGCCGGTTTCGCTATTCTCGCTTTGATTCTGGCTTCGCTCGGAATTTACGGTGTAATCTCGTACTCAGTGAACCAACGTACAAACGAAATCGGCATTCGCATCGCGCTCGGCGCGCAAGCAGGCGCCGTCTTGAAGCTGATCATCGGGCAGGGAGTCAGGCTGACGCTGATCGGGTTGGTGATTGGACTGGGGACTGCCTTTGCATTAACGCGAGTAATATCGAGTCTTCTGTTTGGGGTGAAGGCAAGCGATCCGCTAACATTTGCCGGAATCGCATTATTGCTCAGCGGTGTCGCGTTCGCAGCCTGCTACATTCCTGCGCGCCGCGCGACAAAAGTAGACCCGATGATTGCGCTCCGCTGCGAATGACAAAGGATAGATCAAACATGCAGGCTCGAAGATATTTCGTTTTCAAAATCCTTGCTGCCTCGATCTTCTTGCAGGCAGCCGCGCACCTGTGTTCGGCGCAGCAGCTAACGCTCACGCCCTACAAAGCAAGCGGCATTTACGGCATTGGCGAAAAGGTCGGTTGGACAGCCAGCCTGCCACAGGGCGCTGTTTCAACTGGCGACTACGCCTACACCATCAGGAAAAACAATCAGGACGTAATCAAGACCGGCAGCCTGGATTTTTCGGCGGGCCGCACAAGCATTGAAGTCACGCTGGATGAACCGGCTATGATCTACGTTCAAATTTCGTCTCGCGGTGATTCGGGCAAAGGCATGGCAGTTGGCGCGGCTGTTGCGCCGGAAAAGTTGCGGCCTTCGGTTCCTCGTCCGGCGGACTTTGACCAATTCTGGGAATCCAAAATTAAAATGCTTAAAAAGATTCCGCAGAATGCCGTCCTCACTCCCTCAGACAGCGGCAAACCCGACATCGAATACGCCACGATCAAAATGGACAATATCAACGGCGCGCACGTCTACGGGCAACTGGCCAAGCCTAAAAAGCAAGGGAAGTTTCCGGCGCTGATTATTTTTCAATGGGCCAGCCCTCCTTATCCATTGCAAAAACAATGGGTCACGGATCGCGCCGCCGAAGGCTGGCTCACGCTGAACATCGAACCTCACAATGTGTTGCCGGATCAGCCGCAGTCCTACTACGACGCGCTGCCCGACGAGCTTAAGCATTACGAGTCAATCGGTCGTGACGACAGAGACAAAAACTATTTTCTGCAAATGTATCTGGCTGATTACCGCGCTGTGGATTACGTGGCGAGTCGGCCCGATTGGGATGGCAAAACGCTCGTCGTCATGGGAACCAGTATGGGCGGTCAACAGAGCCTGTGCGTCGCGGGCCTCAATCCGAAAATCACGCACGTCATCGTCAACGAACCCGCCGGTTGCGATTCCAACGGGTCGCTCTATGGCCGCGCGGCAGGCTATCCGAACTGGCCTTCAGATAATCTGAAGATCATGCAGACGGCGCTCTATTTTGACGCGGTCAATTTCGCCTCTCACATCAAGGTTCCCGCTCTGGTTGCCATCGGCTTCGTAGACACGGTCACTCCGCCGGTTGGAATATGGATAGCTTTCAATCAAATTCAAGGGCCTAAAGAAGCTGTCCCCATGATCAATTCTCCGCACAACCATCTTGCCACACCGGAACAGCAACGCCCGTTTACCAGCCGCTCGGCGCAATGGCTGAACACGCTTGTTCAGGGCGGCGAAATAAAACCTAACGCTCGCTCCGCCGCAATGGGTTGGTCAGAGGCTGACCAGCCGACTCCGCGAACCGACCAGAACTCTCAACTCGCGCATGCTCAGTTGTTAGAGAAAGCCGGGAAGGGCGGCATCGACGTTTATTTTGAAGGCGATTCGATCACCAGACGATGGGGCACCAGCGATGACCAATACAAAGAGTTTCTGGCGAACTGGCATCAGAATTTCTTTGGCTGGAATGCTGCCAATTTCGGATGGGGCGGCGACACAATCCAAAACATTCTCTGGCGGCTGAGCAACGGAGAACTGGATAACGTCCATCCCAAAATCATCGTTCTACTGGCTGGCACCAACAATGTCGGCAACAAGCCCGAAGACACAAGGGTCGAAGACATAGTCAGGGGAATCAAGGCCATTCTGGACATCTGCCAGCAGAAAGCCGCGCGCGCCACGATTGTGCTAATGGGCATTACACCCCGCAACGACAACATGGCTGTGATGCCAATCATCAACAAGATCAACGACCAGATCGCGAAATTCGCCGACGGAAAAAAGATCAGGTATTTGAACATCAACGACAAGCTGGCCGACAAAGACGGCAAGTTGCTCGAAGGCATGGCTAATCGGGATGGATTACATCTGGATGTCAAAGGCTATCAGGTGTGGGCGGATGCGTTGAAACCGATTTTCACCGAGTTGATGGGGCCGCCAGCGAAAGAAGATCACGCGCCACCGCCTACGGGAGATCCGAGTGTAAAAGCTCGCCCTGCTCGCGCCTCGCACTAGTCGAAAAAGTATGATGTACTTTGACCTGAGCGCCCTGTTCAACATCGAGTATGTCGCTTTCGATGTTCATCAAGCAACTATCTCCGCTGTCGTGCTCGATGGCCGCCGCGAGGCGAGGCCCTTGCCTTTAATCGCTGTCTCTTGTGTGATATATCTTGCTGCCATCGAGCGTGGCAGGTAATGCGCGGCGTTAGATCACTGAAATGGCGAATTGGAGGTGTCTAGATGGCAAAAGTCTTAGTTATAGGGTCATTCGGCTTGTCCGCGTCTGAACCTAAGGGCCATGAATTACTTGAATACCTGGCAAAAGAAATTGCTGATCAAGGTCACCATTTAATAAACGGCTGTCGCAATGAGATAGACAGGATAATGGCTCAAAGCGTTTATGAGCGACTAAAGGAAAAGGGGGCAGATCCAAATAAACGCATCACCAGCTATGTTAGTCCAAACAGCGAACCAATACATGAATTTGGTACCATACTAAAATCTCGATGTTATAACTGGGAAAGTCTTGCGTCTCCGGGGCTGGATGTACCAGAGACTATACAACTGGCTGATGTGGTTATTGTCATTGGCGGAACAGAGGGAACGAAGTGCGCAGCTAATTGGTCACGCATTGCACGAAAACCGATTCTGCCTCTTACTAATTTTGGCGGGTCAGCGGCT
>DATEKX010000556.1:0-2825 GCA_035277165.1 Blastocatellia bacterium
TATCTCGGCTATCTCTTCGTAGCTCCGCTGGTGAAACACCTTCAGCGTGAATACCATACGCTTATCTTCGTCAAGTGACGAGAGCGCGTCTTGAATCACGCCGTTCAATTCTTTATCCAGCAGCGCGCGGTCGGGCGGAAGATTATCGTCTTTCAACTCGATCACGCGGTCATCATCAAGCTCGACCTTATGGTCTTCGCGATGGCGTGTGCGAAGCGATTCGCGCGCTACGTTTTTGGCAATGCCGAACAGCCATGTCGAGAGCTTCGTATCATCTCTCAGCCCGCTCAGATTCTTGTAGGCGCGCACAAAGGTCTCCTGCGTCAATTCTTCGGCCAGATCACGTCGGCCCACCATGTCGTAAATGAAACTGATGATTGGTCGAGCATATCGCTCGAATATTAGACGGAAAGCGTCATCATCGCCACGACGAGCGAGCGCTATTATTTCCCCTGAACTGTTCATCAGAGCACCGGCGCGTGCGCTCGGCTGGCTCGCTAGGCTGACCGCCTCCATCATTCTCGGCTTCATCCTCAGTCCGTCCAGTAAGTGACGCTCGCGCCAAAAAGGTTTCAACAACCGTTATTTTACACGAAAATCAGTGGTACAGAAGCAAGCGACTCGATCAGCATACGACCACAACCCGCCGCGCGTTTCATCCGTCTGTAGCAGTCCGCGCAGGCAGAAATAGATTTCTGTTGCAACTTTTTCATTCGCGATGCCACTTACCGGAGTGCCGTGCTCTGCCTTTGCGTTCGGCGTTGCACCCGATTGAGATTTGCGGAACGTAATTAGGCCAGGAGTGGTATATCTCGTAGACACCAAAAAAGAGCACAGCTTTTCGATCTGGGATGTGGATCGAATAGCCTCACTTTGCAATGCTCGCGGAGGAAATGATAAAAATGAGCGCTAACGACCAACCGCTGATACGCCTTGAAGGCGTGACGAAAGTTTTCTTAACCGACGAAGTTGAAACGCACGCGCTTTCAGGCATACACCTGGAAATAAAGAAAGGCGAGTACATCTCGATTGCCGGGCCTTCGGGCTGTGGGAAATCAACATTGCTTTCCATACTCGGATTGCTGGACTCTCCCACAGACGGCAACTACTGGCTCGACGGAAAGCCTGTCGCGGACCTTCCGCTTGCCGAGCGCGCGCGCATACGCAATCGCGAAGTCGGTTTCATATTTCAGAGCTTCAACCTGATCGGCGACCTCACAGTATTCGAGAACGTAGAGCTTCCGCTCACTTATCGAGGCTTGAAGTCGAGCGAGCGCCGAGACCGCGTTAAAGCGGCGCTCGAAAGAGTCGGCATGGCGCATCGCGAGAAACACCTGCCCAGCCAGTTGTCCGGCGGTCAGCAGCAGCGCGTGGCCGTCGCTCGCGCAGTCGCGGGCGACCCGCTGATACTGCTTGCCGACGAGCCGACCGGAAACCTCGACTCGACAAACGGCGAAGCCGTCATGGAGTTGCTCGACGAGCTTCACGGGCAAGGCGCGACCATCTGCATGGTCACTCACGATCAACGATACATGTCGCATGCGGATAGAGCCATTCACCTCTTCGACGGGCTCGTCGTTGATGAAGTGCAGGAAAAACAAAAAGCTCACGCAATGAAATGATGAGTGAAGATGTTAGAGGTCAGATGTTAGAAATCAGAGGTCAGCACGCTTGGATTTCAAATCTCAGAAGTTGTTTTAGCAGTCCCGTTAGGGACGACCTGTCTATAGTTTCGGCGATGTAAAAAGTGTTGTAGCTCCTACGGAGCTACAGAGATCATTCAGCCTTCTTTAACTATAGACAGGTCGCTCCTACGGAGCTTCTTATTAAACAGTTTCTCAAACTTGAGATTTCAAATTACCGGCCTCTGACCTCTATTCACCCGGAGGCTGCACCATGGAAAACCTGCTTCACGACATTCGTTACAGCATTCGCATGCTCCGAAAAAGTCCGGGCTTCACTGCCGTCGCAATCATCGCGCTCGCTTTAGGCATAGGAGCTACGGCGGCAATCTTCAGCGTCATTTATGCGGTCGCGCTTCGCCCGCTCCCCTTCAAAGAGCCCGACCAGCTTGTAAAAATATGGGGCAAATTCGATGGCGAAGGGATACCGAAGAACTGGATTTCAGAGCCGGAAGTTTATGACCTGCAAGAGAGCACGCAATCTTTTGAAGACTTTGCCGCCATACAGACATTTGGCGTAAACCTGACGGGAAATGATTCCGCTGAACGAGTCTCGGCAGCCTTTGTCAATGCAAGCCTCTTTTCGCTCCTTCGCGTTCAGCCTGCGCTTGGCCGAACCTTCACACAAGAGGAAGACAAAGCAGGAGCAGACCGCGTCGTGCTCGTAAGCAATAACCTGTGGAAACGGCGCTTTGCGGCTGACCCGTCTCTTGTTGAAAGCACCATCTCGCTGAACGCTCGCAACTACACTGTGCTCGGCGTTATGCCTCCCGGTTTCAATTACCCGGATGATGTTGACGTATGGATACCGATAGGATTCGATAAAGCTAATCCTGATAATCGCGGCAGTCACGGTCTGGAACTCTTATCGCGCCTCAAAGCCGGGGTTTCAATCGCGCAAGCGAATTCCGAAATCAGCAGTCTTGCGAATGCCCTCGCAGAGAAATATCCCAACTCCTATCCACCCGACAGCGGCTTCGGCTTCTACTCCATTTCATTGCACGAAGAGGTAGTCGGAAACATCAAGCCGATGCTCGTGTTGCTTATAATTTCGGTCGGGCTAGTGCTGCTGATTGCCTGCGCCAACGTAGCCAATATGCTGCTGGCACGCGCCACTGTTCGCGCAAAAGAGGTCGCCATCCG
>DATEKX010000557.1:0-3870 GCA_035277165.1 Blastocatellia bacterium
CTGCTTCTGTCGCCGGTCGGGCAGCCGGTCACGCCCGGCGAGGCGTCTGGTCGAGCTTCACCTTTGAGATTCAAAACCTTCGCGTCGCGCGACCCATCGCGATAGATGGTCCCGTCCTTGCAACCCGATCTGTAGAGCAGCCCGAATACCTCACGAGTATAATCCGGCGAATAGGTTGCCGGGAGGTTGGCCATCTTCGAAATGGACACATCTCTGTATAACCGCCTGCACCCTGATGTGTTCTTCGGGAGTGAAGATCCGTCGCGGCAACGAAATAGTTTGGCAAAGGCCGCCCTTGGTGAGCCTCGCGCCACTCGCTCATCACCGGGACTTCAACCTCGTGCTTGCCGAGTCGGCTCTTGTGAGTGGTAAAACGGCTCGATGCCTGTGCTCGTGCCCGTCATACTCCCTGTCCTCCCGTTCGGAGCCTGCGTAAGAAGCGTGACGTTGCGAATCCCATTCTTTCGAACATGCTCTCGCGCCTCTTAGGTCATCGCCTTCATGTAACCTGACGCAAGGAATAGTTCGGCGTCGAAGAGCGGAAATGGCCCCTTCTGGTAGACCTCGGATGCGGTGAATTCATATAGTCTATGCGAATCAAGAGTAGAAAAATGCGTATGTTGAAAACAAACGACTTATGAAATCAGCCTTCCAGTATTTACGCGAATGAAGCCTTTAAGTCATTGATTCTTCGAGTACGATTTCAACCCTTGATTCGCATAGTTTGTCTAGGAATTCAGCCGGCTCGTCCTAACCGTATCTGATTCCGAGCCTGATCAACATCTCAGCAAGTCCCATCGCGTTAAGTCACACACGGCGCTCAGACTTCTGCTGCGCTCGGACTTCTGCGGCTCTTCGTTTTCCTTAAAGAAGTACGGGGTCGCATCGATAACGTCGTCCAGGAAGCGGACGGCAACGCGTAGCGCCCTGTAACTCATGGCTTGGATTAAGCCGACGCATACGCGCCGGCAGGATTTGCCTGCGTCGCAAGCGCCGTTCGGGTTTAACCCCTCACAACAAGTGAGGCTCACAACAAGTGAGGCTATCATCCGAATGCGCCTCAATAAAATGAATCCGCAATCGTGCCTGGTATCAACGCACACATGGGGCTTACCGTCCGACCTCCAGCAGACCATCGCCGGGCTGAGTGATGCGCTCGGAGCCATCCGCAACGGCGCGCCGGGCTTTGTGACGCATGCCTCTGCGCGTGCCGGCGCAACAGGCAAGCCAGGCAGCCAGCACCGACAGCATACAGGCGTTCATTCCAACGCTGAATCCGACATACCCCCATGTCACTATCGAAAGTATGCCTGTGATCGCCTGCGCCAGAGCTGCGCGCCTTGTGGTCATAAATGAGCCCGGGTGAAAGGTTGCGCGCGCGCCGATGAAGCCGAACAGGAAGGTCAACCAAAGAAGAGCAAAAATCGCCAGGCAAGGGCAATAAGATGGAAGGCTGAAAATGAGTTGGAACATATCTTAGCCTCTGGCTTCATCAGATCGCTTGCAGCCTGTTGATAAAAGCCCATTGCGCATAAAATCCCACTGCCTGTGGCGTGCCTGAAAGTCCCCCCCTACGTGTCACAGTGAAGCTCGCCTGAAACCTGCGCAGGAATGAGAGCAAGACCAGTGCCAGCAGTGAAATGAGAAAGTAGATCACGAAAGAAAGAATATTGGCTCGTACAGAATCAGGGATACGAGCAGGTAAATGATCGCAAAGGTCGCAGAGATGATCGCCACAAGAATTGAGAAAGAGAGGTTGGCGTGGGCCGCCCTGATAAGTCGCGCGCGCTGCTCGAAGTGACTGCCTCGCGAGCAGAGTTGAAAGAGGCCGTTAGTGAGCAGAAGCAGAAGCGCAAGGCAAATGTCTTGCACGCCTCCTGGTTGACAGGAAAGTGGCGCGGTCACCGCGAGCGCCGGAAACCAGATGCGCAAACGTACCCCCGCTCGGGATGCGCCGTCGCAGACGGCGGCTAAATTGTCTTTTATAATATTTTTTTCATTCACTTTTTGCATCGTAGCCTCGCCCAAACAAGTAACTCAGCTACACGAGGGTGGGAGTCGAAAGGCGACTCCCACCCTCGTGCCAGTTAGATAAGACGCATGGGCATCAGAACGAATTGCGCAACAAACGAATCGTCAGATTCGGGCGTAAACAGCGCAGGGCTTTGATCGTCTTTGAGAGCTATCTTAACCATGTCGCCCGAAATTACATTCAGAAAATCAATCATGTATAGGAAGTTGAAGCCTATCGTGAGTCCTGCGCCTTTGTAGTCGATGTTCAAGCCCTCCCGCGCCGCGCCCACCTCCGCGCTCTGCGCCGAAAGTTCCAGCCGCCCGCTCGCAAACTCAATCTTCACGCCGTGACTGCGCTCGTCGGCCATAATCCCGGCACGCCTGATTGCCTGTGTGAGCAGGTCGCGGTTGACGCTGACTACAGTATCGTTGGTCTTGGGAATCACAAGATCATAATTTGGAAACTGGCCCGAAAGCATCCTCGATGTAAGCAATCTCGCGCCGATCTTGAAATAAAGGTGATTATCGTCCTTGCTTATGTTGACTCCACCGTCATGACCAGCCGTCAGTTTCGCCAACTCTGTAAGCGCCTTTTTGGGGATCACCACAGAAAGCTCACTGACCCACGCCGCCGCGCTCTGGCAGATAACTACCTGCGTGTTGGCCCGCGCGAGCGCGAGGCGATGCCCGTCGGTTGCGACCATCAATGGCTGCGAATCAACCACGCGGAAAAGGCTGCCGTTGAGAGCATAGCGGCTCTCTTCCTGCGTAATAGCAAAGGCAGTGCGGTTTATCAGCCCGTTCAGTGCGGAGGCTGATATGATGAAATCGAAGTCTTTGACGGTCGGGACTGCCGGGAAGGTATCTTTGTTCTGCCCATGCAGGTTGAACTCGGACGCTCCGCAGGTGATCGTAACCCAGTTGTTTTCACCCATAGACAGGAGAATGTCCGATTCCGGCAGGCTGCGAACTATATCGAAGAACTTTCTAGCCTGCACGACTGCGGAGAATTCGCCCGTCACCTCTGCCGGACAAACCGTCTGCAAAGACACATCAAGGTCGGTTCCGACAATTGAAATCTCCGCGCCTCTCCCTTGTATAAGTATAGTACTGAGAATCGGGATTGTGTTTTTTCGCTCGATGAGCGTTTGAAGCAGGGCGAGTTCTTTGACCAACGGTGCTTTCGCTATGCGAATCTGCGGGCCTTCGGTCTTTATCAACAGCGGGCTTGTCATAGTAATTCAGCTCCTTTTCGGCGGCCTGAAAATTTAGATTCGATGCATCTCAGCCGCGCAAAATAGTATAACAAAGTGTACGCCATTTAGTAATGGGCGAATTGAAATACTTGAGGGAATCACGCGATTTCGTGCGAAAGGTTACAGGCTGGTGTCGAATATCCGCGTTAGGGTAGGGCCCTCCGTGAAACAAGATGGGAGCTTTTGGGGATCGTAGGATTGCCGATGGACAATCGCTCTTGAAAGAATCCCTGCGCTCGCTGTAGCAAACAACGCGCCGCACATCTCTGTGGCGTTATTTCGCCTTCCGGCGCATGGCCGCGGCCACTTTCCGCGCTACGAATTCACGGAACCGGTTAAGGCCCATGATGCCTACCTCAGCATCGGTAAGAAATGCTCGTTTGGGTACGATGACGAACGCGCGCGAGCGCTGATGCAGAAGAAAGAGATTTGGAGTTTCTGAATAGCCCGAGATTATACCCCAATCTATGCTCGTGTCGTAGTCGCCGTTTGCGCCTGTGATATCGAGGCTTTGCCTGGTCACTTCGGCGGTGAAATGTTGCCTGTATGCCCTGTTCTTTCGCCAGGCGAAATCAAGATATGCCTGAAAGTATTTAGTAAG
>DATEKX010000558.1:0-8433 GCA_035277165.1 Blastocatellia bacterium
GCCCCGGCTGTATTCGCGTTCGGCCTCGTTGCGTTCGGCTTCTTAGGCATGGGGCCTGTGACCATCGCCGTTGACTCTTATGGCCCTGTGACCGACAACGCGCAATCGGTCTATGAGCTTTCGCTCATCGAGCAGGTTCCAAATATTCAGGCAGAGATCAAAAACGATTTCGGCATCAATGCGAACTTCGACCGGGCCAAACACCTGCTCGAAGAAAACGACGGCGCGGGCAATACCTTCAAAGCGACGGCCAAGCCCGTTCTTATCGGAACTGCCGTTGTCGGAGCGACGACAATGATCTTCTCGATCATCATGGCGCTGACTGACGGATTGACTGACGCCAAAGCGGTTGGCAATCTCTCGATCCTTCATGCTCCGTTCATACTGGGATTGATCACAGGCGGCGCGATCATCTACTGGTTCACGGGCGCATCTACGCAGGCGGTAACAACCGGCGCTTATCGCGCAGTAGAGTTCATCAAGGCGAACATCCAGCTTGAAGGCGTCGAGAAAGCGTCCGTTGAAGATAGTAAAAAGGTCGTGGCGATCTGCACGCAGTATGCGCAGAAAGGCATGTTCAACATCTTCCTCACGGTCTTCTTCTCAACGCTTGCCTTTGCATTTGTCGAGCCGTTCTTCTTCATCGGCTACCTGATTTCGATTGCCGTCTTCGGACTCTATCAGGCGATCTTCATGGCAAACGCGGGAGGCTCGTGGGACAACGCGAAGAAAATAGTCGAAGTAGAATTGAAACAAAAAGGCACGGCGCTGCACGACGCGACAGTTGTGGGCGACACGGTTGGCGATCCGTTCAAGGACACTTCGTCAGTAGCGATGAACCCTGTCATCAAGTTCACCACGCTGTTCGGGCTGCTTGCCGTAGAGCTTGCCGTGAAGCTCACGCACGATGCAGGCGAATCAGGCGCAACGATCAGCCATGTTCTGGCCGCAGTCTTCTTTTTGATTTCGGTGATCTTCGTCTGGCGTTCGTTCTACGGTATGAGGATCAGAAGCGGGAACTAAAGAAAAAGATTCACCGCACAGACGCCACAGGACGCAGAGGCGGCGCAGAGTAAAACTACTCTCCGCGTAATCTCTGCGTCCTGTGGCGTCTGTGGCGGTGAACTTTCTGTTGGCTTTATATTTACCAATGTTACTATCATAAATTGGGTATGCGCATCATCAGTACAATCAGTCTGCGCCGTTGGACAGATAAAATCTTCCGCAACACAGAGCGCATAGCCGAACACCGCTGGGCCGAAGGCATAGTCCTCCTGATGGAGTTGATCGGTTGCACCATCTTTCCGCTGCCGAATGCGCTCATCATGGTGGCTCTGGTGACGGCGGCTCCGCGCAAGTGGCTGCGATTCGCGCTCGGCGCGACTGCCGGAGACTTGATAGGCGGTGTTGTGCTTTACGCGGCGAGTCGATTGTTCTTTCAATCATACGGCATGCAGTTGATTTCGTTTTATCAATTGACCGAGAAATGGGCTTCTGTAGTCGAATGGTTTCAGACCGGGTGGGGCATCGCATTCATATTTCTTGCCTGTATCACGACGGGGTTGTTTCGCGTTGCCGGACTTGCGGCAGGCTTCACAGCGATGAACCCGCTGCTGTTCCTTGCGGTACTGACTCTGAGCCGTGGCATTCGCTGGATAGCCGAATGCGCCGCCATCAAATACGTAGGCGACCGTGTTCGCACCTGGCCCAGTCATTATTACAAATACGCGGCGCTCGGGGTCGGGCTGATAGCTTTCGCCGTGTTGATAGTCGTATCACTCGCCGCATAGGTAGGATAAAAGCTTTGTACGCTGACAACGGTTTCTATCACCTCCCAGTTCAACGAGGTGATAGAAACCGTTGAGCACTTTACAGGTCGATATTGCTATTTGCTTGGTTTGATGCTGTCCGTAACGCCCTTAGCCGTGAAACTTTCATGTTGTCCGGTCTGGAAATTCGCCCTTATACCGTCAAACTTTATTGGCTGGCCCGGCTCCAGTTGGCTCATTAACGAGAAATCACGTATAGAGATTATATCTTGCCCGTTCCATCTGCTTATAATATCTCCCCTTTGCAGTCCCATTTTTTCGGCTGAAGTTCCTTTTTCCACCCTGCAAACGACAAAGCCCAAATATCCAACGATCCCCATTCCAGAGTTGTTTGGAATATTCTCCAAGTGCTGGTCTTCTAGAGGTTCGCTTGGACGCTGATATGGATATGGATTCTCCTGCTGTGCAGAATATCCGCGACTGGTAAAAAGCGAACCAAGGAAAAAAGAGACAGCAGCCAGAACAAACATCGAAACTATCTTTGTGAACTTCATCTTAATCCTCCTCATTGATTACTGGGTGTTAATTGATCCACGCCTACAGGTTTTACAACAGTAATTCGGCCCGTCACCGCACCCGGTCTTAGGGTCACTGGCTAAAACGCAGTTACAACCCGGCTCGCCTCTACAGTAGAAATTCCAGACGACGTGATCGCAGTCGGCAAAAGGGCTTTCTAAGTCTCGGAGAACGACTGACGTTGTGGGATTCGTCTTTGCTGTGCCATGCCAGGTTCCAAGAAGAAAGCAAAATATCATCAACAGCATAAAGGCGAGTTTTCTCATTGTTTATCCAATCGCATGCTTGATCTCATGGGACTTTAATCTAAGCACAGAAACCGATTGAATTCTGAAAATAACCGTAACTTTCGTCGCCGATAGTATGATGGAGTGTTCATGCTGTCAAGCAAAAATCGATCAATTTACCATAATGCGAAGGAAGAAAAGTCAAGATTGGGAAACAGCCTATAAAAACCTGTCGAGTCGGGTTGCAAACCGCAAGCGAAAGCCTGCATAATCATTGGTCATCATTTACAATCCGGGAGACTCATACATGGCAGAAAAAGATAAAGTAATAAAGAGCGGGCAGATTACTCTGCCCAGAATATTATTTCTGGCTCTGGTCGGCGCACTCATCTTTGCGATGGTAGCAGTCGGAGGCAAGGCGCTCATCATCGGGTACTGGATCATGACGCTGGCGATTTGCGTATTGCTTTACCTCATAGCGACTGACTATGGCGTCAAGATGGACACGGTGAGCTTGACGGGACAGCCCGCTCAAGCGGTGGCAATCGAATCTGCGCCCGCAACCGAAGAAGCGCGGCCCACTACACCTGATTCGCGTGTCAAACGGCGTCCGAGCCGTCCTGCCCGCCGCAGAAGATAAAGGCAGAGGCCAGAGATTAGAGGTCATAGGTTAGTCGTTGATGACCTGACCACTGGCCACTGATCGCTGACCACTGACTATGAGCGAGACCATCACTAAAACCGCTGCTGATGTGACAGTGCAGGGTCTTCGTACCATCATTGATAAGCCGGGCATGCTCTGGCTCGACCTTGATGATCCGATGAGCACGGCGCTTGATGAACTCGCAGAGCGATACGGCTGGCACGAACTGGCCGTCGAAGATTGCCGACATGCTACTCAACTGGCGAAAGCCGATTATTACGAAGGCTACACCTTCATAATAATCAACTCGACTCATTACACCGAGTTGCCCTGCGAGTTGCGCGTTCGAGAGATAGACGTATTTCTCGGCCCTGATTACATAGTCACCGTTCATTACAACGAGAGCCTCTCGATCAAACAGATAGAACGATGGCTCACCACAAACGTTGTGCATCTGGAACGCCCCGATCAAGCGCTTCATTCGATAATAGACATTGTTGTTGACCGCTACCTGCCGACGCTCGAATCCATAGGCGATACGATTGACAAAGTTCAGGATGATCTTTTGATCTCCCCGGAGGCGCACTTGCTTCAAACGATATTTGAATTGAAGCGCGGAATGCTGCAATTCCGGCGAGCAGTCTCGTCTCAGCGCGAGCTTCTTAACATTCTCATACGCGACGATACACAAATGATCTCGAAAGACATGAGAATATATTTCCGCGATGTCTATGATCACGCAGTGCGCGCGATGGACCTGCTTGAAACATATCGCGACCTGCTGACAGGCGGGCTTGACATATACCTTACGCAGATGGCCAACCGCACTAACGACATAGTAAAAGGGTTGACCATCCTTGCAACCATCATGCTCCCGCTCACGCTTCTGACTGGATACTTCGGGATGAATTTCGAATACATCCCTTTATTGAAAGACCCGAACGGAATCTGGTACACCACAGCCGCACTGATTGTGATAAGCGTTTCAATGCTTGTCTACTTCAAATACAAAAGATGGATTTAACAACTCACGCCGCTTGATAGACCTTCTGCCCTGTGAGCTTCAAACGCGTTCCCACGGCTGTGCCAAACACCAATCCAAGAAAGCCGAACACGAACTTGCCGAGGCCGGGGTCTTCGCCGTACCTGTCTCGCGCATCAAAGGCGGCCCCTATTCCGACACCAACGCCCGTACCAACGCCCGTGCCAATCAAAGTCGAAGTGACGCGCGAGAGCTTCGTCCGAATCTCTTTCACTTCATCTTTGTTCAGGTCTATGGTCTGCCTCGTCGAGTATGGATTTTGAATTACGATTGTCAGTGAATCAGCCGTCGTGCGCTTCAAATCGCCTTCGTACTTTTCGCCCGCTTTGGTTTTGACGACGATGGTCGTGCCTATTTCGAGAATGCGCACATTGTTCCAATCGCTCAAATTGTCTTTGGCAAGGGCGAATTGAGAGAGCAGGCATAGAATCAGCAGCGATGAAAAAAATCTACTCTGTTTCAGCATGATTTGATCCTTTGGATTGATGGGGTCAGACGTTTCTGCACGCGCTGGACGGCAGGCCGTGCGCTGAGAGATTTATCCAACGCGAGGCCATCGCCAGCTCAGTTGCAACAAAGATACCAGAAGAATATGGAGTCGATTTGAAGTATTAACGGCGGCGGCGGTCGAACGAGCGCAGCAAAAAATATACAAGTGTCAGCTTTTCATTTTGCCTGCCTTCACGCTCAGCGGGTGCTGACAGCAATGCTCTCGTCGTCGCGTGTGTAAGCCTTTACCTTCGTGCCTGCTTTTACCCGCGCGTTTCCGCCTTTATTTTCGCGCGCTAACATGTCGCCGAATCTTCCGAGCACTATGCTTAAGACTGCCCCGGTGCCGGTTTCGTCTTTGCCGTTTTTGCCGAGCGCGCCGCGCAGTTTTATCTCTTGCCCGTCAACCGCAATCACGGATTCAGCTTCGACCCTAAGCTCGCCCGGCCTGCCGTAATCTGCGCCTTGCCTGGCATAAGATATGCTCCCTTTAACGGGCTTTCCTTTAGCGATAACGACGCGCCCGTTCACCAAAACATCTTCGTCAACTTCCATCGCGACCTCGTCTCCCTGAAAGAAAACCTTGCTGGAAATCTCTTCCTTGATTGTGATCTTCAAAGCGGTTCCCATCGGCAGAACGACTTGCTCGCTCTCAGGTTTTATCTCGTTTTGAGGTAATGGCGATTGCAACCCGAATGTGGCGAGCAGCATTGCAATTACGAATTTTCCTGCGTGAAATGAAGAATGGGCGAGCATAAGCAACTCTCCTTGTCTGTTTTATTTTTGAAGCTTTCGCCGTAGACTATGCATATTGAGAGCCATATCTGTTTGAAGCGGCTCAGATCAGCAGGCAGTTGCTTGACAAGGTGATGCGTGCGTGTAGACTAAAACTCTACCCGCGTTGAAAATACTTGAAGTTTGATCTCGTCTTCATTTTGTGCGGCTGCGCGGTCGCGGGTTAGACTTAAGGATTGAAGACAATCGAACCCCACTTGAACTATCATGCGAGTAACTGACACAAATATCATTTACGAACCACAAACGATTACGACAAGCGACGAGTTATCGCTCGACGAATTGTCTGAGACGATCAAAAATCTTAAAGCAGTTCCAAAACTTGAGGAGATTAAACAGTGGTTTTCCGCTCTTCTGCTCAGGCAGCGTGATTACGAGCCTTATCGTGCTTTCACCCCGCGAAAGTATGCTCGCAATCTGGTAGCTCGAAGCTCGTTTGCCGAACTGTTGATGCTTTGCTGGCGGTCGGGACAGCGCACGCCGATTCACGATCACGGCGGTTCTGTGGGCGTCATTCTTATGGTCGAAGGATTGTTGACTGAAACTATGTACGAGCACGCGCCCGAAGGGCACGTCCGGCCATATAACACTTATCGTTGGGGGCCGGGCGGAATCACTGGCGCTGATGTGCCGGACATTCACCAGCTTCTGAATCTTCAACCGGAAAAGCGCGATATGGTAACGCTGCATTGTTACGCGCCGCCGCTTTCGGTGCTGAATACCTACAGCCCGCGAAACGCGCGAGTCCGTCACTGGCGCGAGGGCTACTTCACAGGCGGCGCAGGCATCTGACAATTGCCCGTGCGATTCGCAATCACTTCAATCAGGAGTAAACTGTCATGCAATCAAAGCGTCTTTCATCGCCGCGCCGCATCGCAAGTCTTTTCCTGTGCGTTCTTTTCCTGTTGAGCGTTGTCGCTATAGCCGGAGGGCAATCAGGCCGCCGCGTGCCGAAACGCCCAACATCGCCTGATCCGTTTCCGCCTGCTCAAAGCGAGCCGCCGATTAGTCCGCCTTCGCCGCAAAATGAAAAAGGGGCGATCCCGATTCTCCTCGCTATGTATCGCCCGGACATCGGCAGTTCTGGCATCTATACGCGAGTCGTCATTGATGGGTTTATGGAACGAACGCAGAAGGCCGCTGCCATCAAAGTCCGAACCGGCAAAGAGATGAATCGCAAAGAAGCGATTGATGCCGCAAAAGCTTCTAAAGACACTTACGTGGTATGGTTTCAACTTCAGCAGGACAGAGTTGATACAGAGCACCCGAGCGTCAGCGTCCTCGGTGGCGACCCTTTCGGCCTGTATGTTGACTATTTCATTTATGAACCGGGCACGGGCAAGTCTAAATCGGCGGGGCATGTTTACCAGCGGACAAACAGAGGCGTAGGCGGCGCGCCCTTCCCAAGGTCAACCGGCGCGGCTGAATATTCGCTCCGCTATGCAGGAGTCGAGCTTGCCGAGCGCGTGCTCGATACGCTCAATTTGCTTACGACGCCTCCCATTCATTGAAGGGCTGGCGAGCAATCTTCTCAAGCTCGCGCATGCAGCATCGGCCCGTCAATAAGCAGCAAACTTGACAGATTAAATAGTAGTGTATCGCTCTCGGTTAAACATAAAAACATGAGATATGGCTTTGTCATTGACCATCGAAAATGTATAGGCTGCCACGCCTGCACGGTTGCCTGTAAATCTGAAAACGAAGTTCCACTCGGCACGTTTCGCACGTGGGTGAAGTACATCGAAAAGGGCGAGTACCCGGACACGCGCCGTTTCTTTTCGGTGATGCGGTGCAATCACTGCGACGACGCGCCGTGCATAACCATCTGCCCTGTGACGGCGCTGTTTCGCCGCGAGGACGGCATAGTTGATTTCAACGGCGACCGCTGCATCGGCTGCAAATCCTGCATGCAGGCTTGTCCTTACGACGCGCTATACATCAATCCGAACACGAACACTGCCGAGAAATGCAATTACTGCGCGCATCGCGTCGAGGCCCGTCTCGAACCTGCCTGCGTGATCGTCTGCCCTGTGCAGGCAATTGTCTCAGGCGACATGGACGACCCGGTTTCAAAGATTCATCGCCTCATCTCGTCAGAGCAAACTCAAGTTAGAAAGCCCGAAGCAGGCACTAAACCCAAGCTGCATTACATCGAAGCAAATCCGGCATCGCTTCATCCAACGGAGCAGACGCACGCAAACGGGTACTTGTGGTCAGAGATTCAGATGGACCCAATGATGATGAACGAGCAGGCTTTGGCCGAAGCCGAAGCGCACGCAAAGACGACTTACGACATATCGCACGACAGGCCGTGGGGGTGGAAAGTTTCAACCTATCTTTGGACGAAATCAATTTCGGCAGGCGCATTCCTGCTTGCAGCGATTGCGATGCTGTCGGGTTTCGTCAAAGGTCACTGGCTTTACGATACAGCCGCGCCGCAGGTGGCTATGGTTTTTCTGATCGCCACGGTCGCGTTACTGGTTTTAGATTTGAAGCGACCAGAACGATTCTTGCGAATATTGCTGATGCCGCAGTGGAAGTCGTGGTTAGTGCTCGGCGGATACATCCTGCTGATTTACGGCGGACTGCTGGCGGGGTGGATAGCAATCGAGAATATCGGCTGGTACAACCTGGAAGGGCCTGTGATGACGCTCGGAGCTATATTTGCGGCGCTGTCGGCCATCTATTCCGCTTTCCTGTTTCGACAGGCGCGAGGTCGCGTATTCTGGCATAGCCCGCTCACCCCCTTGCACCTGCTTGTGCAGGCGTTGGTTGCAGGCGCTGGCGTGTTGATGATCGTGATAGCGCTTGAATCATTGATTTCAGGAAGTCGGTTGGTAGGCTCTGCCTGGGAGCTTTTGTATTATGAGTTCATAGGCGCGCTTGTAGCCA
>DATEKX010000559.1:0-3305 GCA_035277165.1 Blastocatellia bacterium
AGGGCGACCTCGTCAGAATAACGGCTCAACTCATACAGACGAGCGACCAGACTCACCTGTGGTCTGAAAGCTACGAACGCAACAGTCAAAACACGCTGGCCGTTCAAAGCGAAGTTGCGCGCAGCATCGCGCGTGCTCTCGCGCTGGAATTGCTCCCCGTCGAACAGACTGAAACAGGCGCGGGCGCGATTTCAACCGAAGCCCACGATGCTTATCTGAAAGGGCGTTATCTCTGGAACAAAGGAAGAGCGGATTACATAGAGAAAAGCATAAGCCAGTATGAGCAAGCCATCGAAATCGCGCCCGACTATGCGCTGGCTCATGCGGGGCTGTCGGATTCTTACATCATGCTCGGTATGTATTACAGGCTTTCGCCCGTTGAGGCTTATGCAAAAGCGGAGGCGACGGCGGCGCGTGCGCTTGAACTTGACGACACGCTTGCCGAAGCTCACACATCTTTAGGAACCATTCGCTTTCGCTTCGATTGGGACTGGCCGGAAGCCGAGCGGGAGTTCAAACGCGCGCTCGAACTCAACCCCAGTTACAGCCGCGCTCATCACGATTACGCATGGTTTCTTGTAGCTATGGAGCGATTCGACGAAGCCATTGCCGAGATCAAACGCGCGCAAGAGCTTGACCCGCTCTCGCCTCTTGCAAACTCCGATGTCGGATGGGTCTACCTCCGCGCGCGGAGGTACGACGATGCGATAAAACAGATTCAAAGAACTCTTGAACTAGAGCCCAACTTTGGCTCGGCGCAAGCCTGTCTCGAACGCGCTTACAGAATGAAGGGGATGTATAAAGAGGCGCTCGATCTGGCTCTAAAAGAGATGAGTCACCGAGGCGCACGCAATGAAGAATTGGCCGCGCTCGACCGCAAAGACGTAATCGCCGGTCTGAAAAACGTCGAGCGGCTCAGGCTGAAGGAAAGAACTGAGACTGCAAAGAGCCGAAACATTTCTCCTTACAGCATTGCCGCGCTCTATGCGGAGTTAGATGAAAAGGATGCTGCGTTCGAGTGGCTTGAGCGGGCATTTCAAGAGCGTGATTCTGATATAGCGTCTCTTAAAGTTGACCCTGCCTTTGACAGTCTTCATTCAGACGCTCGGTTTTTCAATCTCTTGCGGCGGATAGGGTTTGCCGATCAGGCGAGCGGGAAATAGATCAGCCCAACAGAAATACATCGCTTGCGAATGTGACGAACATGATGACGCTGACAAAAGCGTTCGTAGTGAAGAACGCGGCGTTGAGCCGTGACAGGTCGTTAGCTTTGACGATGCTGTGTTGATAGACCAACAACACGCCGGTTGCAATCACGCCCGCAAATCCAATCCATTTAAGATTCGCCATCCAGAAGAATACAACCAGCGTCGCAAACATCAGCGCGTGAATCACGCGCGCCATCCACAGCGCTCGGTTTATGCCTAACGCTCGCGGAATCGAGTGAAGCCCTGAACTACGATCGAAGTCGTAATCCTGACACGCGTACAAAATATCGAATCCCGCAGTCCACAACATCACGGCCAAAGACAGCAGCACTGGCAGAAGATTCAACTCGCCTTTGATTGCTATCCATGCGCCCGACGGCGCTATCGAAAGACACCATCCCAAAACCAGATGCGAAGCGGCGGTGAACCGCTTTGTGTACGAGTAGAGAAAGACCGAGCCGAGCGCGACGGGCGATAAGATCAGAGTTAAACGATTGAGCTGCCATGCGGCGAGCACAAACAGCAGGGAAGCGGCGACGGTAAATATCCATGCGAAGCGCAGGTCGAGCAGTCCCGACGCCAGAGCGCGCGTTGCCGTGCGCGGGTTCCGAGCGTCAATCTTGCGGTCTGCGATTCGATTGAAAGTCATCGCCGCAGATCGCGCGCCCACCATCGCCACGGTTATCCATATCAGCTTTGAAATCCAGAAACTCGCAGGTTGCGCTCGTATCTCGCGCGCGGCGAGCGTCGCGCCCAGAAAAGCGAACGGCAGCGCGAACAGCGTGTGCTCGATCTTTATCATTTCGAGCGTGACTCGCAGCCGTTCAACTATCGTCATCCTTGCTTTTACTGTTGTGTCGGTCATATCACAATTTCAATACCGGCTCATGTCGCCGTGCCACACGGTTTCCTGCGAATGTGAAACTCCCAGATGATCCATCACGCGATAAATGAAATGATCTACCATAGAATTGATGTCCGCAGGCTTGTGATAAAACGCAGGCATCGCGGGCACTATCATTGCTCCTGCCTGGCGCAGCCTCAACATGTTTTCCAGGTGAATAATCGAAAGCGGCGTTTCGCGCGGCACTAACACAAGCCTCCGCCCTTCTTTCAAACATACATCTGCGGCGCGGTGAAGCAGATTTCTCGAAGCGCCCGAGGCCAACGCGCCCAGCGTCGAAGCCGAGCAGGGAATAATCACCATCCCGTCAACAGGGTACGACCCTGATGCTATCGCCGCTCCGATATCGCCTGAGTGAAAGACTATGGTTTTAGCAGATGGTCGCCCGATCATCTCTGCGACCATCTGCTCTGCGTCGGAGGTGGGAGTTATGTCAAGCTCATCGGCTATTACGCGACGCGCGGGGCCGCTTGCGACCAGATTTATCTGGCCCACTTCGCGGCTCTCTTCGAGCTGCATCAATAGCCGCTGCGCGTAGATTGCGCCGCTCGCGCCGCTGATTCCTACGGTTATCGTTTTCACCACTGATATTGTAGCCACGCCCCTGTACGTCAGCAAGAACGCTACTGTGTATCAATGGCTGTGCTTTTGGGCGCACTGATCTGAAATTTTTGCGCCCAGTTGATGCGCGCAGTCATCTGCATCACTACGAAAAGCGTGATGATAACGCCTATGGTCACCGCTAAGCCCGTGAAGCCCTCGAAGAAGAAAGCATAAGAGAAGCCTATCAGGTAGACGAGCTGCGCCAGCGCCGTTTCGAGGAATGCGAACCTGTTGCCCACGACGATTCTCATATAAGAAACGACCAGTATGATCGAAACCATCGAACATATCACGAATGCCGAGTGTATCGAGAGGTGGTCAACCAGATACGCGAGCAGCAAGTGAAACGCGAAGAAAGAAGCTGCGAGAAAGAAGTAATTCATCGGATGAATCTCTATCCCTTTCAGCAGCGCAATGACGAAGATCAGAAAGAAGAAAAAGCCTAACGACACGGGCGCGAAGTAAGATATGCGCGCGGCCATCGGGCCGGGATTTATTTTTTGCGGCATCTCGATGCCTATGCCGTTGCCTGAGATCAGGCCCTTGTAATCCCACTTCAACTGCCAGCCGTTGTTGACTCGCTCTTTGGG
>DATEKX010000560.1:0-9912 GCA_035277165.1 Blastocatellia bacterium
TTTACGTTGAGGCTCACAAGTCTGGTTGAAAGTTTGACGGTGTGCTCGTCGGAATGAGTTGTGCTCGCGTCTGCGAATCTCTCTTCCTTCGACGCCATCTTCCCGTCAAAGTTCTGCTCGTCGCGGCTCATCAAGTTACGAGAGACGAGATTCGATTCACTGCCCGCTGGCGGAAGCTCGGCTGCGATTTTGTTCAAAGCTATCAGGCGACCGTCATCGTCGGGCAAAAGATTGATTTGCCCGCGCTGGCTGCGAGCGATTACAGGCGCGCCGCCTTGCCCAAGCCTTCCGTCAAGAAGGTGAGCGTCGGACTTGCCAAAAATCGTGACGGGCAAACGCGATTCTATAGCGCCAGCAATAGTGCGAAGCGACAGGTCTGTGTTCGATTTCTCTGGCAGATGAAGCGCAACGCTGCCTGAATCGGTTTCAACAGATAGGCTCGCTATCGTGCCTTTGATGATTACGCGCTCTCTGCCGCCTTTTACCGAAAGCTGCACAGACGCGGGAACATAGACGATAAGATTGACAGGGCTGGTGCGACTATCCGGTTTTGTGACTATTCTCAAGCTGTCGGGCGCAGGTTGCTCGAACGAGATTTCCGATTCAAGTCGCGCATTGTTGCCGTTGGCCGCCCGCGAAGCCGTCACGCTCAGTTTTTTTGCAGCCCATGTCTGCACCTCTGTCGCGCCGTCGAGGTTTTCTATCGTGATTCTTCTCAGCGAGTCATTAAACACGCGAGCAAATACCGCATCCTCGCTGATTGAAGAGGACGCGGCAACAGAGAAAAAAGACAGCGACATCGCAAGAATAATCGCGCTGATTATGGCCTTCACCATGAGTTCAGCCCTCCCGGAATCAGAAACCCTTCTGCTGTATTATCAAAGTCGTCTTGCTCTGATTGTAGTTGCCTGTTGGCTGACAACATTATACTCTTAGCGCGTCTTAATCGCGCCTTGCCGTTATAATCTGATTTTCGCGGGTCAGGTCGTGAGTTCGCGTCTGTCGATTCATTACTTTTCTGCAAACCCGTATCGACTGAATCCGCTCTGTCTGTTGCTGCATCAGAATTTTCGATTTGCGCATCATCGGCAAAGAAAGGTATAGACCGAAGCCCGCCTCCGCTGAATATCACGCTGCTTGCGCCAATCGCCAGCACCAGCGCCAACACTGCTCGGCCTGCGATGCTCAAATGATATGCTGCCGATTTTGCTGCACAACGAAAATGCATAAACCATAGTCCTCGCGCTTGCCCTTCAAGCTCTGCCTGTAAATACGCAGCCCCTAAAGCAACCGGGTGCAGATAAATTCTGGAATTGATTATAGCTTGACCTAAGGACTCGAATCTCATTAAGATACCGCCGCCTGAAAGCTGTTTGCAGATGAATCAGAATTAAATAAAGTCAATCTGGGGCGACCACAGAGGGCCGCCCCTAAACGTCTAGCAAAGGGACATAATGAAACGAAATCATATCTTCTCGCTCATCGCGGTTCTAATAGCTGCGTTCGTTCTTACGCATTCAATAAATCTTTTGCGAACAAACGCGTCAGTTCGGCAGGATAATAGTGATGTGCGCGGGCTGCTCAGCAAAGCGACGACTGCACAAGCCTCCGGGCAAGGCAATCCTGCGATTCCATTGCGCGACGGCCACAGCGCGCCCGTTGAATATCAAGGCTCTTCAAATATGATTCAGCAGTTGAAGGAGAATCAGGCGCGCCCGATGGCGCTTGCGTCCGCAGACTTTGACGAAGATGGAATCCCGGACATCGTTGCCGGTTATCGAGGAACGAAGGACGGCGCGATAAGCATTCATCGCGGCGACGCCGATGCTATTTTCCCCAACACGCCTGATGCGGTTGCGCATCGCGCGCAATTGCACGCGGCATCTAATCAGCCGCCTTCTGCCGACGACATCCCGTCGCCTTTTTTCGTACAGTCGCACGTGTTTGACACGCTCGGCGCTCCTCAATTTATAGTCGCAGGCGATTTCGACGCGGACGGCCATCAAGATGTCGTTTCAACAGAGACAGGCAGCAGCGCGCTCACTCTTTTATCCGGCGACGGGCATGGAGAATTTGCACCGGCTCGGCGAGTCGCGTTGCCCGGATATGTGACTGCGATGGTGGCGGGCGATGTGAACCGGATTGACGGGCTGGCGGATATCATCGTCGCAGTGAACGAAACGAGCGGCCCGAAATTGCTTGTTTACGAAGGCGGCGCAGGGGCTATCATTGCTGATCCTGAAACAATCAGCTTGCCTTCGGAATCGAAGGCCATAGCTATCGGTCAGCTCGATAATGATTTTCCAATTGACATAGCAGTCGCGGCTGGACGCGAGTTGTTGATCGTTCACGGTCGAAATCGCAGTCATTCAATCATCGAATCAAATAGGCTCGACGCACAGGCTCCGCGCGTGACGCGACTCACCGTTGCGTCGCAAATCGCGGCTCTCGCGGTCGGCGATTTCACGGGCGATTTTCGTCACGAGATCGCGCTTCTTTCCGGTGATGGAATGTGCCGCATGTTTGCGAGAAACAGCGCAGGCTGGCGTGAAGCCAGCGCAGTCGCTCTGCCTATTGCGCAGAAAGCTCAACCTCTTGTCTCTCTTCTTACTGTGCGCGTATCAAGCTCGCTGAAAGATGATTTGTTGTTTTTAGATCAAGCCGGTCAGAAACTGCAAATCATCGTTAATGAGTCTGCGACTGAGCCTGTAGAAGGCACTGCAATTGAGCCCGCTTCTGCGCGCGTTCGCATCGCAAGCGCGTTCGATGTTGAAAGCGAACCTGTTGCTGTGCTCGGCATGCGTTTGAACGCGGACGCGCTGAACGATCTCGTAGTGCTCAAAAGCGATTCGAGCGCGCCCACGTTTATAGTCAGCACTGTCGCCGCTACTTTTTCTGTGACGAACACGAACGATTCCGGCGCAGGTTCTCTAAGGCAAGCGATAATCAGCGCCAATTCAAGCGCCGGGGCGGATATGATCAGTTTCAGCATTCCCGGCGCAGGAACTCAGACAATCACCCCGCTTTCGCCGCTTCCCGTAGTCACAGGGGCCATCACGATTGACGGAACCACGCAAAGCCCCGGAAGCAGCACTCCGCCTATCGAACTGAATGGCACTAGCGCAGGGTCAGAAATCAAGGCGTTGACAATTGCAGGCGGAAACAGCACAGTGCGCGGGCTTGCGATCAATCGCTTCAACGGCACAGCAATTGAATTGACAGGCGGCGGCAGCGATATTATCGAAGGCAATTACATCGGCACAAATGCAGCGGGCAATGCGGGTCAGGGTAATAATGAAGTGGCCGTATTGATTAGTTCGGGCTCAAGCCACCGTATCGGCGGAACGACTGCGGCAGCGCGCAATATCCTTTCTGCCAACTTAGGGCAGGGCGTGCTAGTGCTCGGCCCGACATCGAATAATCAAGTGCAAGGCAATTACATCGGCACAGACGCAACCGGCGCGATTGATCTGGGCAATCTGAGCGACGGCGTTGCGATGTTGAGCGGGGCCAGCAATGTAACCAACTGCGTTGTCGGAGGCACTACAGCAGGAGCGGGCAACGTTATATCAGGCAACGGCGGGGCTGGCGTTCAATTCATAGGCGTTGGCACGAACAACCTTGTGCAAGGCAATCTGATCGGGACTAGCGCGAACGGAACAGTCGATTTGGGCAATGACCTCAGCGGCGTAGCGATTACGGAATCAACCAACAGCGCGATTGGAGGCACAGTCGCCGGAGCCGGAAATGTCATATCAGGCAACGGACTGGAAGGCGTGCGAATAAACGCGGCCACATCAACGGGAAATCAGGTGCGAGGAAATAAAATCGGCACTCGCGCCGATGGCTCTACGCCTCTGCCGAATAGCTCGGACGGCGTGCTCATCTTGAACTCTGCAAGCAACAATTCGATTGGCGGCGCAGCCAACGAAGGCAACGTCATTGCATTCAATTCCGGTGCTGGTGTAAAGGTTGAAACAGGAACCGGGAACTCTATTCAATCGAATTCGATTTTTTCAAACAGCGGGTTAGGCATTGATCTGGGAACCACAGGCATAACGCCGAATGATTTAGGTGATGCAGACACAGGCGCAAACAACTTGCAGAATTTTCCTGTGCTGACCTTATCCAACGGCGCAGCGGGCGGAGGCGTCAATGTTCAAGGCACGCTCAACAGCACGGCCAGTTCAACCTTCACGCTGCACTTTTATGCTAGTGCGTCTTGCGATGCCTCGGGCAACGGAGAAGGGCAGACGTTTCTCGGCTCTGCGACTACGACGACTGCTGCAAACGGCAATGCGACGTTCAATGTTACAGTTTCGGGGTCGGCCACTCCGGGCCAATCCATTACAGCGACGGCTACGAATTCGTTAGGAAGCACTTCCGAGCTTTCAGCGTGCGTCACATACGGGGCCGCAGATGTTACCGTCACAAAGACGGCAGCTACAAGCACCGTTGTCGGAAGCAATGTCACATACACGATCAATGTTACAAACAACGGGCCTGACCCCGCCTCATCAATTACCGTTACGGATAACCTCCCATTATCGCTCACCTTCGTATCGTGCTCGTCAACGGGAGGCGGCGTGTGCGGAGGCTTAGGCAACAATCGCACCGTTTCATTCAGTTCGCTCGCGTCAGGCGCTACGGCGGCTATCACTATCACTACGACGTTGAACTGTTCTGTTGCAAACGGCGCGAACGTGAGCAACACAGCATCAGTCACATCGGTCGGGCGAGACCCTGTGAGCGGCAATAACTCTTCGACAACGAACTTCTCGGCCTCTAATCCGCCTCGCGTCATAACGCCGATGAACGATTCGTTCTCATCAGACGGCGGGGACGGAATAGTCTTCGTCACATCGCCGAACTGCCCGTGGCAGGCCACGAGCAATGACACGTGGCTGACCGTTACATCTGGAGGGTTTGGGACTGGAAACGGGGCTGTAAATTACCATGTAGCTCTGAACACGACAGGAAGCCCGCGCGTTGGAACGATAACGATAGCAGGGCAAACTTTCACAGTGAATCAGAGCAACGTGGGCTGTTCATTCTCGATTGCGCCGACATCGAATTCGTTCCCCTCAGGCGGCGGCAACGGAAGCGTGACCGTCACTACTCTTACAGGATGCATCTGGAAAGCGATAAGCAACGATAGCTGGATAATCGTTTCTAATGACGGCAACACCAACGGCAGCGGAACGGCAAGCTATGCCGTCGAAGCAAACACCGGAGCCAGCTCTCGCATGGGCACGATAACTGTTGCGGGGCAGACCTTCACTGTTACGCAGGCAGGCACATCCTGTACGTTTTCAATTGCGCCAACAGGAAAGCTCTTTGTTCACACGGGAGGCGAAGGCAGCATTGCAGTGGCAACGTCTGCCGCTTGTAACTGGACTGCCTCTACAATCGAGCCGTGGATAACAATTACTTCCGGCGCGGCAGGCACGGGAAATGGCGTTGTTGCTTATATAGTGAGAGACAATCCATCAACGTCGCCTCGGCAAGGGGCGATTACAGTCGCGGGGCTTTCGTTCACAGTAATGCAGGGCGGAACTACTCTGGACATTTGTACCTTCTCGCTCAATCCGACTTCGGCAAGTTTCACACCGGCTGGAGGCGGCGGAAGCATTTCAATCAACACAGGAGCGGGATGCGCATGGGAAGCGACAACCAACGTAAACTGGATAACGTTCACATCAAACACCATTGGTACCAGCGCATCAACAGTGACTTATACCGTCGCGGCCAACGCCGGAGCAGGTCGCAGCGGCGTCATAACGATAGGGAAACAAACTTTCAGGGTGAAGCAGAAAGGAAATTAAGCGAAAGGCCGCAAGCGCCATTCAGTTGAAAGTCTATTCACCGCAGAGAGGCAGAGGTCGCAGAGGTTAAGATCGCTTTTCTCTGCGACCTCTGCCTCTCTGCGGTGAACGGGTTCTCATCTAGCTTTCGCTGGTTTCCTTTTTCTCCATACCGGCGGGCTGGTAGCCTTTTTCAGATGTCCAGGTGTCAACCTCTGTCCCCTGATGTTTAACGACGATTTTGCTGTTGTTGCCATGCGCCGCCTGCCAAAGACTGTACCACTGTCCGAGCGCGCGCTGGCGCATGCCCGGAGGTGACGACATCCATGAGTCGTTCACGTTTACAATAAGAGTATTGCCGTCCGGTTGATAGTCTTGCACGCGAGCGTCGTACTTGAGTTGCTTTTCAATGTCGTTGCCGATTCCGGTCGGGTACTGCGGAGAAGTATTTGTCTGAGTGTGGTCGCCGCCGCAAGCAGCGACGAACAGCATTGCAGAAATCGCAATTACCCATGTAAGTGTGCGCGACCAGAATATAGAACCATTTTCTCTTTTATATGTGCCGGTCATCATGCCTCTCGTTATGCAGATTGTTGGATTTGAACAAATCGGTCAGATGCTCATTATCTTGAATGCCGTGCCTCTCGTCAAATGCCGCAGACGCCAGAAGCAAGATCAAATTTGACATTGTTCGCCACAAGTAGCAGCATGAGGTCACCGCGCATGTGAATGCCCCACAATTAGTATGGGAGGTCTGCTTCGCGATGATTAATCACGCCAGGAATATCGGATATCTTGCATTGCTTTCATTATCGACTGTCTTGCTTGCAACATGCCCGACCAGAGCAGGTGTTGCTCAAGTGGGCGCAGGGAATATTCTATTCGGCGATTTCAAAGTTGACGAAGGTCATGGCGGGGAATTAAAGCCCATGACTTACGAGGTAATCCTGTACACAATCAGCGGCCACGTTGTTTCCCGCCAAACTGTTTCCAATAACGGGCGCTATCGTTTTCTGGACGTGGCTAACGGAGAATATGACATCGTGGTTGAGGTGGAAAACAACGAAGTCGCCCGAATTCGCATCCTGCTGGCCGAACCGTTTAAGACGGATGTTCGCCGTGATATTGCTCTCGAATGGCGCTCGCCGCCCGGAATGCGCTCTACGGGTCAGATAGGAACGATTGCGGCTGTAGATACTTATAAGCGAACACCCGCGAATGAGGCTCAGTTCAACAAAGCTCTTGCTGCGATCAAGGAAGAAAAGTATGACGAGGCGCTCGCCTTGCTCGACCGCGTATTGAGCGTTGATCCAAAAGATTTCATAGCGTGGACTGAACTGGGAACCGTAAAGTTCAAACAGGGGCGATTCGGCGAAGCTGAAAAGCCTTACCAGCAAGCTCTGGAAGCGAACCCTTCCTATATCGTCGCGTTGATGAATCTGGGGAAACTGCGAATGGCAGAGAAGAAGTATGATGCCGCCGTCGAAGTCTTCAGTCGAGCGGTTGCGGCGCAACCTCGATCAGCCGACGCGAACCACTTTTTAGGCGAAGCATACCTGCAAATCAAAAAAGGCTCGAAGGCTGTAGGATACTTGAATGAAGCCGTGCGGCTCGACCCCATAGGGAAAGCGGAAATCCACCTGCGCCTCGCCACGCTTTACAACGGGGCAGGGATGAAGGACAAAGCTGCCATAGAGTACGAGCAGTTTCTTGCCAAGAAGCCGGACTATCCCGGAAGGAAAAAGTTAGAGCAGTACATAGCCGAGAACAAAAAATAATAGTGGAGGAACAAACATGCTGGCCGGGAAAACCTGGGATGAATGGATCGCACAGTATGCCAAGAGCCATCAGCACCCTGTAAACAGAATTTGCCATACGATAGGAATACCGCTGATTGCTGTTTCGCTTCCTCTGTTGGTTTTAGGGTTTATCGCATCCGTGTTCTGGTTGCTGGCTCTGACGCTGTTTATTGTTGGATGGGTATTCCAGTTCATCGGGCACTGGTTCGAGGGCAAGCCGCCGGAATTCTTCAGCGACTGGCGATTTCTGCTGGTGGGGCTGAGATGGTGGTTTGCCAAAATGAGCGGGCGGGCTTAAAAAAAGGGCTTGAGAAAAACTCAAGCCCTTGCGGAAATCTAAACTTCCTGTCTTTCCTTAGAACTGATACTTAATCCCGAACTGCATGACTCGCGGCGCTCCTTGTATGCCTGTGAACGTGCCCCAGTTAGGCGGCGGTTCTCCTAATTGAGGATCGATGTCCAATCCTAATGAGCTGCGAGTTATAGGCAGTATGCCGAGCCGTTGAGTGTTGGTCACGTTGAAAACTTCCCATCGGAATTGTATCGAATGGCCTTCCCATGGCAACTTGAACGTTTTATCCAACCCCATATCCAATGCGATATAGCCGGGCAGTCTTAGAACGTTACGGTCACCTGTCTCGCCCGGTCGAGCGTTTCGGAAACTCCTGTAAGCGGCAACCGGGTCCTCGAACAAGTTGACATTGCTTTTGTTCGGAGAAGACTCTATGGGTACAAGTCGTATCCCGTTGCTCTGAACGTTCCAGTTAGTCGCCCACTGTGCGGCGTCGAACGGAGTCTGAACAGGAAGCCCCGAATTCCAACGGAAGATATTCGTAAGCTGCCATCCGCCCAGAAATGCATCTACAAATCCTGACATACCGCTTCCGAATGCTCTGCCTCTTCCTACAGGAAGCTGCCAGAGGCTGTTGATGTTGATGATATGCCTTGCATCGAAATCCGATATCGCTCTGTTGTCTCCGGGCCGGAGCGGGTTGAGGATGAAAGCCGAGCCATAGGCTCCGCTGTTTTGAAGCCCCGACGCATCATCTATTGATTTCGAGAAGGTGTAGTTGAAGTCGAGCGTGAGCTGATCTTTGAAGCGCTCTCGTATGCTCAAGGTTCCGGCGTGGTAATCCGAATTGCCTACGGTGCTGAAAGTCGAAAGGGCTGCGTACTGCGGCTGATAGAAAACATTCGGCCCTACTACGGATGCATCATCGAGCAGCAATTGAAGCGTTGTCCAGTCATTGTCACGCCCGCCGACAGATGATCTGGCAATTCTGCGATACGCAGTCTGTGTGGCCGTCAGCAACACGCCGCCAACGGTCACTCGGAAATCCGGGAAGAGGTTTTCAAAGTACGGGATTTTCGGAACCGCCGTTATGGCAGTGCCTTTCTCGCGGAAATTTGCGAGCTGGCCTGCGGCAGTATACCAATCCACTCCCGTCTTTGGGTCAACCAGATTGTTTAGCGCCATGATGTCTCGCGTCACGAGAAGGTTTCGAGCGAGACGGCCTATGTAGGATGCCTGCACGAGAAGCCCGCCGCGCAGTTTTCGCTCATAGGTAAAGTTCCAACTGTAATTGCTGGGAGTGATGATTGTGTCATCCAGAGATGATTCGATGCGCGCAGCTTCGTCGGCAGGCGTTTGCAGCGGGAAGGTCAGTTTGCCCGGCACGCTTATAAGCGGCAGCGAGCGCACGTCCTGACCGAAACCCGTGAAGCGCGGCGCAGGGTTGTCCGTAACATTGAAGGTTTCAGCAGCTACGGTCTGAGCCGAAGAGAAGCCGAGCGTGTTATTGAGGTCAAACTGCACGGCCAACTGCTGACCTATATGATCGTTCGTCATCGCAAAGCCACCGCGAAACACTGCGTCGCCTTCCGCGCCGAATGCTTTGCGAAGGAATCCGTTTTTGAAGTTGGGACTCCAGGCAACGGCTACACGCGGTTGGAAGTTGTTTTTGTCCCATTCATAAAATCCGGGACGGCCATTGGCAGGCCCCGCCAGGTCTACGGTTATCAGTTCGTTGAAAGGCTTGCCGAGCGCAGCGCCCGCTTTGCGCTGCTCGAAATAATCACCGAGACTCACGGTCGGTTTAACTTGCAGACCGTTGGCCTCATAAACAGGTTTGCTGAGACCATATCGAAGCCCCAGTGTGAAGGTCAAAGAAGTAGAAAACTTCCAGGTATCCTGAAAGTAGAAATCATACTCTTCGGTGGCAAATGTCCGGCCTATGCCCTGGCCGACAGGGAGAATACTGCCATCACGATCAAAGTTGAAACTCGCCGTGTACTCTGAGTAACGCCCG
>DATEKX010000561.1:0-10542 GCA_035277165.1 Blastocatellia bacterium
AACTGCATAAGAACGGTGAGATAGCTACTCTAATGCTCAACAAAGGAAAGGTGAACGCTCTCAATGGCGCTGTGCTCGATCAATTGAGAGCGCATCTCGAAGCTCTGGAAAATGATCGGGAAGTAAGGGCCGTTATCTTAACAGGCTCCGGCAAATTCTTCTCTTTCGGATTTGCCGTACCCGAATTCCTCTCTTTCACTAAGGAGCAATTTGCAGAGTTCGTGACCAACTTCACCGACCTTTACGCATACCTTTTCCTTTACCCGAAACCCGTCGTGGCTGCGCTCAATGGTCATGCAATAGCGGGCGGCTGTGTGCTGGCCCTGACTTGCGATTACAGAGTAATGGTCGACGAGAAGGCTAAGATAGCGCTTAATGAAATTAGCTTTGGCTCGGCTGTTTTTGCCGGGATCGCTGAGATGCTGCGATTTTGCGTTGGCAGCGCGAATGCCGCACGCATACTTTATTCAGGAACTATGTACACGGCTCAGGAGGCTAAAAGTTTTGGCCTGGTGGACGAAGCGACAACTGAACAGGATCTCATGACCGCAGCAAGAAAAGCCGCTCTGGATTTGGGATCGAAGAACCCGCCAGTCTTTGTCAGTGTCAAATCACTGCTACGAAAACCTGTCGCTGAAGAGATTCTGCGCCGAGAAGCGGAATCTATAAGAGGATTCATTGACATCTGGTACTCCGAAGCTACATGGGCAAATTTGCAAAACATCGAGATTCACTAAAAGCCTGTTTTGAAATGGCAGAGCGATCCGCAAACAGCCTGCTCGCGCAGGCGTCAGCATCTAGCCCACATTCTCGGATGTGGGCTAGATGCTGACACCCGCGCAGCGGGTTATTTCAAACCACGCTCTTAGCCTAACTATGCTTATCGAATCGGTCGTTAGCGGCTGATCTTATTTGCAAGTTTTTACAACAAGATACAACGAAAACCCCTGTCATCTGTTGTACTATTTGTGAGCGGATAATCCATTTGTGCCTGTCCTCCTACTCATAGGTGATACCACGCTCGGAGAAATTAAAAATCATGAAAGTTGTTTTCGCGCTCGCTTTATGTCTTGGTCTTATGACTGCGGCTCACGCTCAGAACTGGCCCTCTTTCCGAGGCTCGCAGGTTTCGGGCGTCGCGGCTGGACATGCTTTGCCTTCAACCTGGAATAGTCAGAATTCCACAAACGTTCTTTGGAAGACTCGCATTCCCGGTCTTGCACATTCCAGCCCTATTATCTGGGGCAACCGAGTATTCATCACTACGGCTGTTCGCCAGGATGCGGATTCGGCTTTTCGCACAGACACGGATGACAACGCTCCGGTGAAAGAAGATACAAGGCACAGTTGGCGCGTATACTGCCTTGATAAAAATAGCGGCCAGGTCATCTGGCAGAAGGTTGCTCACGAAGGTGTGCCGAAAGTTAAGCGGCACCTTAAAGCTACTCAGGCAAATTCTACGCCCGCAACCGACGGCAAAAACGTCGTAGCCATATTCGCATCCGAAGGGTTGTTCTGTTTCGACTTCAACGGGAATCTGATCTGGAAACAAGACCTGGGCATCCTTGATCCCGGACTGCATGACGATGCAACTTATCAATGGGGGTATTCAAGCTCTCCCATCATCTACAAAAATCTCGCCATCGTTCAATGCGACGGGCACGCACAATCTTTCATCGCCGCTTATGATCTCAAAGATGGAAAGCGTGTCTGGTCTGTGCCAAGAAATGAGATGCCTTCCTGGAGCACTCCGACTATTTACGAGGGCAAAGCGCGCGCAGAGCTTATCACCAACGCTCCGAAATACATTCGCGGATATGATCCGATGACAGGCCGTGAGTTATGGAGATACGCGAACGAGGATTTGATTGTGCAAGTCCCGACGCCTTTTATAGCAAACGAAATGTTCTACCTGACGGGCGGCTGGCCGGGAGGGCGGCCCATCAAGGTCATTCGCCCCGGCGCGGTCGGCGATATTTCTTTGAAGGGCGAACAAAGCTCAAGCGCGCAGGTACTATGGCGCGTGCCGCGCGGCGGGCCTTATGTGCCCACGCCCATAGTCTACGGAGATTACTTGTATGCTTGCTCGGACAGAGGCGTGTTGGGCTGCTATAGCGCGAAGACCGGCGAACAAATTTACCAACAGCGCATAAACGATCAAAGCATAGGCTTCAGCGCTTCGCCGGTTGCCGCCGACGGGAAATTATATTTCGCAAGCGAGGATGGAGAAGTTTATGTCATCAAAGCCGGACCCAAGTATGAGTTGTTGGCAATAAACCCGATAGGCGAAGCAATGATGGCTACACCCGCGATTTCAGACGGTGTGATTGTTATCAGGGGAACCAGTCACATATTTGGAATCGGCGAGCGCGCATCGCGGAAGAAATGATGAACGATGAATGATGAACGGAAGAGAGCTTCTTAATTCATCATTCATCATTCTGCATTCATAGTTTCTTTTAAGCTTTCACGGCTTCAATGATGCTGTAGGGCGACTCGGTAGCAATGATACGCGCCAATCGCAAACCAGCAGCGCTGAACAACTCCTCGTATTCTTCCGGCGTGCGTTCAAGCCCACCGGGCGATGTAAGCATTTCGAGGTCTAACATTTTGCTGTAATGCGGTTCGTTGCCTACGGGCACAACCGTTTCAATTATCAAAACTTTGCCATGGTCAGGCATCGCCGCGCGGATGCTCTTTAGAATTTTGATTGAGCGTTCATCATCCCAATCGTGAATGATGTGTTTCATCATATAAGCATCTGAGCCCGGAGGCACTGACGCGAAAAAATCGCCTGATACTTTCTCGACGCGCGTTGCCACTCCTTCTTTTTCCAACAATGCATCTGCGCCTGCGATGACCGAGGCCACATCAAACAAGACTCCTTTGAGGTTCGGGTTTGCTTTCAAGATTTGCGCCAGCAGGTAACCGTGACCGCCAGCAATGTCTGTAATAGTATTGAAGCCTGAGAAATCGTAAGTCTGCACGATAACCGGAGCAATTCCGGCTGATCCATCGGTCATGGCTCGATTGAAAAGTTCTGCCTGCTCAGGATTCGCAGCAAAGTGATCGAAGACCTCAGCGCCATGCACGTGTCCCCACGCCGGTTCGCCAGTTCGGACGCTGTGAAGCATGTTGCCCCAGACTCGCCAATGCCATTCTTCTCCCATGAAAATCGCGCCGTTTCGTAATGAGTTTGGCGCATCAGAGCGAAGCGGCTCTGCATAAGGCGTGAGCGCAAAAACTTTCGGGTCGGTCTCTTCAAATACGCCCACACTCGCCAAGCTCCGCAATACGCGATACAGCGCGCGTTCGTGCGTAGCTGTGCGCGCGGCGAGTTCGCTCACCGGCAGCGGTTTTTCGGCGAGCAGGTCGGCTACGCCCAGTTTGGCGGCAACATATAGAGCCTGTGTCAACAAGGGGCCAAACGCCAATTGCATCAGATATGCATCCGCCGGAATTTGCGGCGCAGGCGCTGTGCCAGTTTGCTTTGTCATAACTTCTTCTCCCGTATAGTTTCTAATTGTAATAAAGGAACAGTTCGTTTTTGCTCCTCACTTTATAACGCGCAAAAAATTGTTGAAAAGTATCACAGACTGATCTCTTGTCAGATCATCTTCTGCAAGTTTACCTGCGCGAATCATTCTAAAGTTGCACGCGGCAGGTGGACGTGTCGAATCAGCCGCGCTGTAATCAGAATAGACGACAGAATATCAATAGTGCTGCCGACAAAGTGATTTTATCTCTTTGCGGTCAGCGTCGTGCTCAATCCGCGAATCAACAGTCTCTTCACCGCCCTCTGGTGAAGAGTGTGCGAACAGAAATGGTAGAGGGTCAATCCCTCTTATAACTCACAAGTTTGTACGTCGAACCGTGCTAAGGCTACAGGCTTTCCCGGAGGGAACATGCAAGAAGATGCTTTGTTCTGTGGGTCGTTCTCTGCCCAGCCGTCGCTCGTCAAGCGATTGGCAGACGAGTTCAAAGAAGCTACGCGCGAGTTTAGCGAAAATCCAAAACTCTACATCACAAGCGCAATCAGAGGCGACGGCGCAGGCAATTATCGTCGCAAGTCGCTTCTCAAGTTCGGGCTTGCTATAGCTATTGTGCTCTATGCGATCTTCTTCGCGGCGATGCTTGTCCTATGGGCCTTCAATGCAAGACACACAGTAGTTGCCCAAAAGAATTCCGGTATCACAGTGATCACTTCGCCTTTCCACAAGCCGCAAGACGATACGATGCCTGAGAAAGATAAAGAAGCGCGCGGCGGCGGCGGCGGCAGAAACGAACTCGCGCCCGCTTCTGAAGGAGCGCCGCCTCCGTTCTCTTCCGAAGCTCTGATCATCGCGCCTACAACCAGAGAAACGCTCAATCCGCCCGTATTGCCTGTTAATGAAAGATTGTTCGGCGACCCTGCGCTAAACACCAGGCGCGATGAGCTGATTCCAACAGGCTTGCCCGACGGTGTTCCGGGTGCGCCTTCGGATGGGCCGGGCGATAACGGCGGCATCGGCCCGGGCAAAGGCGGCGGCGTAGGGCCGGGCAAAGGGCCTGGCGAAGGCGAAGGCGAAGGCGGCAACAAAGGGGGCGATGTATATGGTGATCCCGGCGGCGGTAAACGTGGCTCTGCTGCACCGCCCGTTGTGGACACGAGGCCGGTGCCTCTAAACGAACCGCGCCCGAACTATACCGAAGAAGCGCGCCAGCACAAAATCACGGGCGTGGTGCACGCTCGCGTGTTGATAGGCAGTGATGGTTTGATCAAGCAGGTGAGAATTATTAGAGGGCTTCCCGATGGCTTGAACGAAGAAGCTATTCGCGCTGCGATGCAGATGCGATTCAAACCCGCGATGAAGAATGGACAAGCTGTTTCATACTGGACTTCGCTCGATGTCGAGTTCAACTTGAGATAAATGTTTTTTAGACGAGGGGCGCAGCATTGAAAATAACTGCGCCCCTCGTCTCGATCAATTCTGTGTTTTCTGCTTTGGAGTACAACTCAGGCTGTTATCACGCATGTCGTTGTCGTTGAGAAATTCTTTCATCGGTTGTGTACCGGCTGGCCCAAGCACAGGCCCGAAAATTTCGACCGCAGCTTTAGCAGTTTGTTTGCACTCGTTGATTGAAGCAAGCACTCTGCGGTCGCGACCTGAGTATTCTAAGGTTATCGCGCAACCGTTGATCGTTACCTTTCCGAAGCCGCTCAGGGAAACCCCATCGCTGCAACGGTTAAATTTATACTCTCCGCTGTTCGGGTCGAAGACCAGAAAACTGCCCGTTGAATCATCCTCGATAGTAATTTCGTGGTCGGACCTTACAGGCGGATTCGTCGGTTGGATAATCGGCTTCGTCTGCCCAAAAACCGATATACACATCAATGAAACTACAAACAAACACACTAACCCTAATCTTTGCATAATGCCTCCTGAACCATTGTTCGATCTAGATAATATTCACGGTTTTCCGTGTCTTTTAGTAAGAGCGGGCAGCAGGAAATAAAATACAGGGCCATGTTTTTCTTTTTGGAAAAATCACTCTCGATCAGGCGGGATTGAATAAGTCAGCGTCGCATGCGCGACCGGCTCCGCATCGCCCGCTGAATACATAGTTACTTCTCCCACAGCGAGCCGTTTTCCAAGCTTGAGCAGTCTTGCCTGAGCTATACAATCAGCAGCGTGGGGCTTGCGCAGGAAATTGATATTCAGGTTAGTCGTCACAGCGAGCGCGACCGGCCCGATCATCGCAAGCACAACCAGATACATCGCCGTATCGGCGAGCGTCATCAATGATGGCCCGGATATTGTTCCGCCGGGCCGAAGGTGACGGTCGTGATAAAGCATTCGCACACGGACGAACCCATCTTCAACTTGCTCGACCGAAAATATTCTTTCCATTTCAGGAAAGGCCGCGTGTAGAAACGATTCCAATTCCTGCGCCGTCATCTTAGGCATTGCTTACAGGTCTCCTTTTCGCGTTATTATAGAGCCATACTGTCGGATTAAGTCAGGTCGAAGGAGACAGCAATGCTCAAGCGTGGATGGGTGCTTTGGATTTTCGTCCTTATAGCATGGACGCTGGTCGGTTTGTCCTTCACGCTGAATTACTATTTCTTCGCGGGTCATTATGTGGACATCTTCAAACAGCAGCCGACGCTTATAGGCATGCTCGTCTGGGAACTGCCTTACTGGTTCTTATGGGCTGCGCTAGCGCCATTGATTTTCAGAATCACATGGCGCTATCCGTTCGACCGCAGTCGATGGCTCCGCAACTCGATCATTCATATCGTGGCATGTTTGCTGCTTTCGTTCATCCATCGAGCCATCTATCTGGTTTTAGGATGGCTGTTGCACGTTGCCGTTTATCAACAGTACTCTTCAATCCCGAAACTATATAAGTCAGACATACTTTTCAATCTTCCAACAGGGTTCATGAGCTACGGCGCATTCATGTTGATCAGCTATGTCATCGGTTATTATCGCCGCTATCAAAAAGAAGAGATGAGAGTGTCGAGCCTCAAGACCGAACTCGCGCAAGCACGACTCGAAGCGCTCAAGATGCAGCTTCAGCCTCATTTCCTTTTCAACACGCTGAATTCCATCTCCGCGCTTCTCGACGAAGACGTTGAAGCCGCCGACGAAATGATTACGCGGCTCGGAGATTTCCTGCGGCTCACGCTCGAAAACTCCGGCGCTCAACAGGTCACGCTTCAAGAGGAATTGGAGTTTCTTCGTTGTTATCTGGAAATCGAGCGCGTGCGCTTTCACGATCGACTGACTGTGAGCATCAAAATTGACCCGCAGACGCTTGATGCGCGCGTGCCCAATTTGATACTGCAACCGATTGTGGAAAACGCTATACGTCACGGCATCGTGGCGCGTGCGGCGGCGGGTCGCATAGAGATAAGTTCCGGCTTGAACAACAACATGCTTTGTTTGCAGGTGAAAGACAACGGGCCCGGACTCAGTTCAACTCAGGATTCCAGTGGCAAGCTCAGAGGCGGATTCGGCCTCGCAAATACTCGCGCCAGACTTGAACAGCTTTACGGCGCAGCGCATCGCTTAGAAATGAGCGATGCAGTCGAAGGCGGATTGTTAGTGGCTCTCGAAATCCCGTTCGAGAAAACAAGCGCACGCGCCGAACAACGGGTGACCGTAAGATGACAGAAGTAGTTAAAATACGCGCCCTCATAGTTGACGACGAGCCGCTCGCTCGCCGACGCATACGGCGAATGCTCGCGCATCACGCGGACGTTGAAATCATCGGAGAGTCGGCAAACGGGCGCGACGCTATACTGGCGATTAGAAATCAAGCGCCTGATCTTGTTTTTCTAGATGTGCTGATGCCTGAGATGGATGGCTTCGCAGTGCTCAAATCTCTCGATGCGGAAGCGTTGCCGCTCATAATTTTTGTTACTGCTTATGATCAATACGCGCTGCGAGCTTTTGAAGTCTACGCGCTCGATTATCTTTTGAAACCGTTCGACCGGCAGCGATTCGACAAAGCCTTGCAGCGCGCGAAATCTCGTCTTGTAAACGAAAGAAGCGACATCAATCATCGCGCGCTCGCTTTGCTGGAAGAACTCCGCGCGCAGACGAGCCACGTCGAGCGAATGGTCATCAAATCAGGCGGTCGCGCGTTCTTTCTCAAGACGGACGAGATTGATTGGATCGAGGCCGAAGGAAAATATGTGCGCCTCCACGTTGGTAAAGATTCTTACCTGGTGCGAGAAGCGATAAGCGGCCTCGAAACTCAACTTGACCCGAAAAAATTTCTGCGCATTCATCGCTCGACCATAGTCAACATTGATCGCGTTCGAGAGTTGCAGCCGTGGTTTCACAACGAGTATCGCGTCATCCTGCGCGATGGCACCGAGTTGATGTTGAGCCGAAGTTGTCGCAAAAAGCTTGGCGACCTTTTGGGAAATACTTTGTAGAGTCTACAACTACAGCAACTCGTTCCCTTCTATGAGCAATTCAATCCTGCAAGCAATACCTTCGTGGCAAACTGATTGTCCCGCCTGAAGAATGAGCTTATATTCGCCGCACGCTGTTAGTTTGGCCTGAAAACATGAAGGTATTTCGTGACGAGGCAGGCTATGAGGTATAGTGTCTCGGCAGCACCAAATCCAAAACCTGCAACGCTCGAAACAGGAGGCCAAATCATGAAACGTTATCTATTGCTATGCGCGCTTTCGCTTATGTTGTGTTGGTCGTCAAGCGGAGCGCTGGCTCAGGGCGATTTATCGAAAGTCGAGATCAAGTCCGCTCAAGTATCAGGCAACGTGTATATGCTTGAAGGAGCGGGCGGCAACATCGGAGTCTCTGTAGGCTCTGACGGCATTCTAATCGTTGACGATCAATTCGCGCCGCTCGCCGATAAGATACGCGCCGCTCTGAAAAAACTGGGCGAAGGCAAGCTCAAATATATCTTGAACACGCATTGGCATGGCGATCATACGGGCGGCAATAAGGAATTCGGCCCCGAAGCCCCGATCATCGCTCACGACAATGTGCGCAAGCGGCTTTCAGGAGAACTGAAACCGACGACGGGCACTGCTCAACCGGCCCCGCCCGAAGCGCTCCCTGTCATCACGTTCGATCAATCGCTTTCAGTCTTTTTCAACGGCGAAGAGATTCGCGTGATGCATGTGCCACCCGGCCACACAGACGGCGACAGCGTGATTTTCTTCACGCGCTCGAACGTCGTGCACATGGGCGATCAGTTCTTCAACGGCATGTTTCCGTTCGTTGATCTGTCGAGCGGCGGCGACGTTGAAGGCTACGCGCGCAATGTTGAAGCTGTGCTTGCGAAGGTGCCCGCAGGAGCCAAGATCATTCCCGGCCACGGGCCGCTTGCGAGTATTGATGACCTCAAGAAGTTTCATCAAACGCTCGTCGAAACGATTTCTATAGTTCGCGACCGAATGAAAGCGGGAAAAACTGCGGATCAGATCAAAGCCGAAAAGCCTCTTGAGAAGTGGGAGAGTTGGGGCAAAGGCTTCATGAAAACCGACAACTGGATACAGATCGTTTATCAAAGTCTCTCGAATAACTCGCGGCGTTGATTCACGCCTTGCGCCATCGGTGAGCGCGCCTGAAACAGACGACCGCGAATATGAATAACTTTGAGCAGGAACGGTTCCTGCCACACAAAATTCGCGGAGGTCGTTCACCTATGGCTAAACATCTATTCAGAAGAAAACCGCTCAACGTGTTGCTCGAAGAGATGGCGGGCGAGCATCGCCTGCGTCGCGTGCTCGGCCCTGTTCAACTCACAAGCCTCGGCGTGGGCGCGACTATCGGCACAGGCATATTCGTTCTAACAGGCGTAGCAGCAAACAGCAAAGCCGGTCCCGCGCTCATGCTTTCGTTCATCGTCGCGGGCATCGCCTGCATATTCGCGGCGCTCTGCTATGCTGAATTCGCTTCGATGGTTCCGGTCGCAGGCTCCGCATACACATACGCCTATGCGACGCTGGGCGAATTGTTCGCCTGGATAATCGGCTGGGATTTGATAATCGAATATGCCGTCAGCGCCTCGACCGTAGCGGTCGGCGCGTCAAAATATTTTCAAAACCTCATCGGCATATTCGGCTTCGAAATTCCTCATAACCTCAGTTGCGCGCCGATTGATTACGATCCTGCTTTAGGAAAAATCGTATCAACCGGAGGCGTTCTTGACCTGCCAGCTACCATCATCACAATGCTTGTCACAGTCGTGCTAGTAATAGGCATAAAAGAGAGCGCGAGCTTCAATGCCACGATGGTAGTCATAAAAGTATTGATCGTGTTGTTCGTGATTGTAGTCGGCGCGTTTTATGTGGACCCGAAGAACTGGCAGCCGTTCGCGCCGTTCGGATTCGGAGGCGTCAGCTTCTTTGGCAAATCAGTTTTCGGCGGCGCTGACGCGGGAGGCCAGCCGTTGGGCATGCTGGCAGGGGCCGCGATAATTTTCTTTTCTTATATCGGATTCGATTCAGTATCAACTCACTCGGAAGAAGCTCGCAATCCACAGCGCGATGTTCCTTTCAGCATCATCACCGCGCTGATTATCTGCACAGTTCTATATATAGCCGTGACCGCAGTGCTGACGGGCATGGTTCCTTACGATAAACTCGATACCGATGCTCCAGTATCGGATGCGTTCCGCCAATACGGTCTCACGTGGGCGCAGTTCTTAGTCTCATTCGGCGCGCTCGCCGGTATTACTTCCGTTGTGCTCGTATCAATACTGAGCCAGTCGCGAGTGCTGCTTGCGATGGCGCGCGACGGATTATTGCCGCAGGGATTTTTCGGCGCAGTGCATGAAAAATTCAAGACGCCGTGGAAATCTACGATACTTACAGGAGCTTTCGTCAGCGTTTTAACGGCTTTTCTTCCGCTCAGGATTCTTGCAGACCTTGTGAGCATCGGAACGCTCTTAGCGTTCGTGATCGTCTGCGCGGCAGTGCTGATCATGAGGCGCACGCACCCGAATGCCGAGCGCCCGTTCCGTGTTCCGATGGTCCCGTTGATTCCGATTCTCGGCATAGCCACTTGTTTGTTG